>NZ_JBJQOQ010000036.1:0-52122 GCF_046036945.1 Brevibacillus sp. B_LB10_24
CACCTGTTTCGCTGAGGAAGGAGACTTCTGACGCAAGTTGTTAAACCCGGACTTTAACCAACCAAAAAAACCCCGTCTCTACGTATAGAGACGAGGTTTAACCCGCGGTACCACTCTAATTCATTTCCTCAGAAATGATCTCTTTCGATGGCCATCACCATCTATCCTTGTAACGGTGGAATTCCGGCTTACCCTACATTGTCAGGCAGCAGTTCATAGACGAGTTCAAAATGAACGACACTGCCGTTTCGCACCACCCAACGGCTCTCTGGAACATCGCTTCATTTCTACTATTTCTAATCATAACATTTGTATGTGAAATTGTTTGTTATTATATGGTATGATGACGGATCTGTCAATATGCCGATGGAAAAATCTGTTTCCTGAACGATACGTCTGTGCTCTCAACCCTCTTTTCCAGCAAATGGTATGAGCTTTCGCATCTTTTTATCCCTCAGCCAAATTCCTCCCCAGGTCAAGACGGCAAGGTAGACGGGAAACAGCACATGAGTAAACAGCGGCGCATCCACGCGAAGATTGGTGGCGATCGCTCCGCCAAAATAGGCAGTCAGCAATACGGCCCCCAAAAAAGAGGTGCGCGGAATGAAGTAAAGAATGGTGGACAGAAGGCCCAGCATTCCAATCACACTGATGTGATGCTCGGCATATCCGAGTGTGAGTGTCCCTTCAATCACGGGCTGCGGTTTGGCAAATTTGAATATTGAGTCAAATAACATGAAAAGAATGACGAGTCCGCTCATGATTCGCCCCGTCCAAAGCGGGCCCTTTGAAATGGTGTTCGCCAAGTTTTTTCCTCCTCACAAAAAGTTTTGACAGGGAAATTGTAACACACAAATGGGGCAGGGATTTCTTTTCGATTGCTTTTTTAAAAAAGTGACTGAACCCGAAAGTCCAGTCACCTTTCAACACCGATCGTATTCTCCCGCTTTCGGCAAAAGAAATCATGCAGGTCGGAGCTTTATCGGTAGTAGCCCTGGCCAGCCTTGCCCTTAAAGGTTGCGATGTACCAATGATTGCCGAAAGGGTCGGCAACCCCTGCACTTCGCTCGCCGTAAGGCATATCCGCCGCATCGTACAAAGAAGCGGCCCCGGCCTCCAGCGCCCGTCTGTAACATTCATCCGTATCGCTGACGAAGACATGGAGAGTATTGGGTCTTGGCGGAAACCGGTCCGTTCCTTCGGATACTTCTACGATTGTGTCTCCAATTAGGACCTCGGCGTGGATCATTCGCCCCTCTGCATTTATCGAACGGTTTAATTCTTCTGCATCAAAAACGGTTTTTACAAACTGGATCATTTTTTCCGGATCTTTTACCGTAAAGTACGGAGTTACAGTGCGGTAGCCGTGAGGTGTGAAATTGTCATTCGCCATGGGTCAATCCTCCTTTTTTTACCCATTTTAGCTAATGCCCGGGAAGGATGTATTGTATATTTTTGACCCTATGTTCGATGCACGGAGTGATTGTAATGCCTCCCTTCAATCGGGAGGTAAGTGCCGGGAGTGATTCCCGAAAATGACTGGAAGTCCTTGATGAAATGAGACTGGTCGCAGTAGCCGCAAGCCAGTGCGAGATCCGGCCCGTGAAGCCCTTGATCCATGAGATGGAGCGCTTCCTGGAAGCGATACAGGCGGCTTAGCCGTTTGGGCGTCATACCTGTTGCTTGCTTGAACACCTGATTGAACCTTCTGTGGCTCATCCCGATTTGTTCGATTACGTTCGTCACGTCAAAGCGGCGCAGATGGCTAATCGCGTAGTCCACTGCCCGGTTCCGTTCCAACTCCCTGCAGGCAAGCGACAACAGCCTGTGTTCAAGGATTGGAAACATCTCTTCGGGTCCTCTGGAAGCCAGCAGCTCGTCACGCAGGTCGGAGGCTGCCGATCCCCACAGCGCATGTAAGGGGACATGCGAATTGAGAATTTCATCAAGCGGCATTTTCAGAAAAGGAAAAAAGCCTCCCGGTTTGAAATGGATGCCGATCACTTCCATCTCATACGAGGTGTCAATGACAAAAAAATCCGTGTGCGGGCCGCAGACGACCGAACTGCCCATAATCAATTCGCGGCTCACCCGGTCGAACAGGCGAATCGCATCCTCCCGAAGGTTGATCACCACTTCTACAGAGCCGTCCGGTAAAGCCTTTTCCTTGGTGTGTGAAGGCTTGTAACCCCGGAGGTACCAAAATTGATCCACGAACCTAGATAATGGCGCATGGGGAATGTAAGTACGCTGCAACATGCTGCCTTGCGCGGCGCGGGATAAGCTGCAGATGAGGTTGGACGATGATTGGCCGCGTCTCTCCTTTCATCGCGAATACATGATTTTATGACAATCATGGTTTGGTCTAGTAGTTCGTGCAGGCGGGCCAAAAACCTGCCACTTTTTTTGGCTCTTCGGAAAATTTGGTTGAAAGTCATCCAATAACATAGTGCTCTATAGAAGGGGCGATGAGCGGCGCTGTGTCGCCCGTGATGCGGAAGCTGGTGAGCCTGCATTCGGGGCTGGTTAACGAAGGAAGCACCTCCGCACCATTTTAACATATTGTGCCGATTGACGTGACTTTCTTCAGCTTGACGAAAAAAAGTTTAATCGCTAAACTAAAAATCATGGAAAAAGAAAAAGCAAATCAACCAAAATCAAGTATCCGAAATTTGAATCAATTCATTATGCAGCTCCAACGTCTGGAAAAGCATCCGCGTACGTTTGGGGAAGCAGGCCCTTTGACGCCGAGCGAGATTCATACGATTGACGCGATTGGCATCGAAAGGGGTGTGCTTATGAGCGAATTGGCCAATCGCCTCCAAATTACGAAAGGTGCCGTTACCCAACTCATCGTACGTTTGGAAGACAAAAATCTAGTAAAGCGAACGCCTAACCCAATCGATTCAAGAAGCGTCATCGTTTCCTTAACGGATAAGGGAAAGAGTGCTTTTCGGGCTCATGAAGAGATACATTCCAATTTTTATCGGGATTTAAGTTCGCAATTAGACGAGAAAGAGATTGAAATTTTCGAGATGTGCATTGCAAAGCTTAGCAATTATTTACAGAAGTGATTTTTTTTATTCTTTTCGTTTAGTTGCTAAACTAAAATGAATCAACCATTCTAAGGATGGGTTAATGATTAACTTGCGATCTTTGACGAAAAGAGGCGGTTTGATTGAAAGATAGAATCATTGTGGTCGGCGGATACGGTCAGGTTGGCAAAGTGATCTGTAATGAGTTAGGAAAAGTTTACCCTCGTAAGGTTTACTCTGCCGGACGCAATTTCCATAAAGCGGAACAGTTCTCGATCCTTACGGAGGGAAATGTGCTCCCGTTGCGGCTTGATGTGAATGAGCGAATATCGGACGATTTTTTCCAGGATGTCTCCATGGTTGTCATGTGCCTCGATTTGCAACATACGGACTTTGTCCAAGCGTGCGTCAAGCATCATGTCGATTATATCGATGTTACGGCCGATTATTCGATTATGTCTAACATACAAGAAATTCGCTCCGTGGAATCTACGGTTGTGCTTAGCGTCGGTTTAGCACCCGGAATAACCAACATGCTGGTGAAGCAAGGGAAGGATCGATTGGATCAGGTGGATGCTGCGCATATTTATATTCTTTTAGGTTTAGGGGAAGCGCATGGGCGTGCGGCGATTGAATGGACAGTGGATAATTTGAATGCCGTTTATTCCGTCATCGAGCAAGGGAGCGCAAAACAAGTGAGAAGCTTCACTGATGGGAAGAAGATGGATTTTCCGGCCGGCCTGGGACGAAAAACGGCGTATCGGTTCAACTTCTCCGATCAGCATGTTGTGCCGCGGACGCTCGGGATTTCCTCTGTGTCGACACGTCTCTGTTTCGATTCGGGGATTGTGACAACAATGATAGCGGGTTTAACGCGAACAGGGCTCATACGGTGGTTGCAGCGCCCTTCGATACGGGAGAAAGTAGTGGATCTATTCGAAACATCGAAATGGGGATCGGAAGTATATGCGGTTAAAGTCGGTGTAACCGGGACAATAAACGGGCGTTCCTTACGCTACCAAGGTTCGGTTCACGGCGAGAAGGAGTTTTATGCAACCGGAAGAGTTGCGGCTTTTGTAGCGAAACAGGTGTACATGAGGCAGCTTCCAGCGGGTGTATTTCATATGGAAGAGTTGTTCCGGCCTGCCGATTTATTTGCCGATCTAAGAGACGTTGTCACATTGGAAGAGAACCTACTTTACAGATCTTAAGGATAGAGTGGTGCATTCATCTTATGAAAACAACGGCAGTCTTATCAAAAAACAAACAAATTTTAATGATGGCCGCGATATGCATAGGTGCGTTTATTTCGCATTTTACCGCGACGGTTGTCAATGTCTCCCTTCCGTATCTTTCGGATATATTCCATACGGACTTGGAAATTGTGCAATGGGTTACGGTCGGTTATCTATTGGCCGTGGCCTCTTTGCTTCCCGTCATGGGCAATTTGGGAGACCGTTTGGGCCATCGCGTTTGGGAATGGTTGTTTGTGATCCAAGTCCCCGTCATCTTCGTTGCCGCGCTACTGGCGATGCGGTACATACCTGCCCGTAAGCAGGTACGGAAATTTACAGCATTCGATAGCTTGGGAATGATCTTGTTTGTCGCAGGAGTCGCCTCCACCATCTTTGGAATTTCCAATAGCAATGCTTGGGGACTATGGTCCGCTCAAACGATAGCGACTTTTCTTATTGCGCTTATCTCTTTTATTACGTTTTGGCTGTGGGAATCCCGTCATTCCTGTGATTTTATCTATTTATACCATCTATTGCAACATTTAGGGTTTGATGAATCAAAATTGTAAAAGCCCCACTCACCTGAGTGGAGCTTATGTGTTTGGCGTTTGACCGCTACGCTGCCTTAAATCCCTTGCCAATCATTTCATGGACGTTGTGGATCGTCACATACGCATTTTGATCGATCTCGTTGATGATCTTTTTCAACCGAACGATTTCCTGCTTGTTGATCACGATGTAGAGCACATTTTTATTGGCGCCTGTGTAACCGCCCCGCCCTTCCAGCACGGTCAGGCCTCTGGACATGCTCGTCGTGATTTCATGCAGAACCTCTTCTGAGGAGTTGGAAATGATCAGCACGGCGACCCGCTCATCCAGTCCCTCGACGATAAAGTCGATGGCCTTGGCGCCGAGATAGACGGCGATGACCGTGTACATCGCCTTGTCCAAACCGATGATGCAGACTGATCCGGCGACTACGATCATGTCAATGATCAGCATGCCTTTCCCGACGCTCCAGCCGAAGAATTGGTTAGCCATTCGCGCCAGGATCGTCGTTCCGCCGTTCGTCCCGCCTGCGCGAAAAATCATCCCCAGTCCAATGCCTACCAGCAAGCCGGCAAAAATGGCGGCCAGCAGTGTGTCATCCGTCAGTTTTCTGCCCACCTGCTCGGTTGCGTACAGGATCGCCGAGCTCGAAAAAACGGTAAAAATTGTATATACAATCATCTTTTTTTCCAGGTATTTATATCCAACCAAAACGAGTGCCATATTGAGCACGAAATTGACGACCCCCGGGGACCAGTCGAATACGTAGTGGGCGATGACAGTGAGACCGATAATCCCTCCTTCCGACAGGAAATTCGGGATCGTAAAGTAGTTGATGCCAATGGAATAAACAATCCCCCCGAGCATGATCATGAGAATATCCCGGATCGTCTTTTTCACGTTGCCACTTCCTTGGGTTTAATCGCTTCTGCCTATTTTTCAGTAATCCTGAATGTCCTGCAAAAACTGTTCATAGTTCTTGCCATTGATCAGTCTGCTGATTTTTTCTTTGTCTCTCGTCCATTTGGAGAACATGTCGCATAAGATGTTCAGGTCATGGTCGCCGTCTCGCTTCGTTTTGATCATGAACAGGACCCTGATCACGTCCTTGTCCCAAATGATCGGGTTTTTGAGCACGGCGATAAAGCAAAACGGTTTGCGGCAGATTTTATACAAATCCTGTAAATGAACAATATTATTGCCGATTTCATGCGCGACAAACGGCATCTCCATCTGCACGTCGGAATCGATAATCTCCAACTCTCGAAGTTTTTCGACCAAATGGCGCAAAATGCTTTCCTTATGATCCCCTTCCAGCTGAAAAGCCGAATACTGCGGCTGAAAATACCGTTCCATATTCAGCTTGTAGAAGTCGAGCTTGCGGGCGTATTCTCTGATTCTCTCGATGTAATTTCCGTTTTCGATCGCCACCTGCAAAATCGAGCGCGATAATTCTACCGAATAGGAAGAGACGAGAATATCAATTTCTTCCAAGTGTTTCAGCACTTCATCGATTGAAGGGTAGTTGATGCATTCGTATTCCGGCGAGAAGTTTTCCTTGATTTCGTTGATGTACATAATGGTTTCCGCCCTGCCTCGTCCGCTCATCAAGCCGATCGTGACCTTCTTCTTCTTTTGCAGGTTCATCAAGGCGAGATTAAAATACAGGAGCAGATAACCAAACTCATCCAGGCTGATGGTCACCCCGTAGTGATCTTGAATGACCGCCGCTGCCGAAATGGTTACTTTGGTCGCAAAAATGTACTTCTGCAGATTTTCATGGACGACCGGATTGCGGATCACCATGTTGTTTTTGATCCGGTTGACCATCTGCGGAATGTGCAGGGCCAGAAACTTCGCGACCGTTTCATCCTTTGAAATATCGATATCGAAGTTGTTTTTTATTTCCGCAAAGATCTTCTCCAGCACCAGCTCTACCTCTGCCTGATCTTGATCCGGTATGCCTGACATCTCATTTTTGATCTGCTTGCTTTCCAGATGCATGTAGATGTAAGCCTGATCCGCTTCTTGAAAACGGCAGCCAAACAGCTCATTCATGCGTTGGCACAGCTTTTGACTGGCAGCGTAAATGCTGTTTGTCCTGATTGCTTTACCATAGGAATCGGGCACAGACGCATGGCAGCCGGCGAGATTACGCTGAATCGAGATAAAAACGTGGATCGCGATGTTTTTTAAGGAAAAGTCGGAGAGCACGATCTGATATTCTTCGCAAATCGATCTCAGCTGGATCTCAATGGACCGGATGTAAAAATCGTGATTTCCTTTCAAATAAGCGCTTTCCTGATCGGTTTTATACTCAAAGGCAGGCCGGTTGTGAAAAAAGAACTCCGCAATGCCTAAACGCTTGTTGATCTCCGTCCCCTGGATCATGATTCCGTAATTTGCCTTCGATACGACTTTCAACTGGTATTTCTTTAACAGCTTCTTTACCTCGATCATATCCCCATTCAGGGTGGAACGGCTGATAAACATGTCGTTGGCCAGCTCGTCCAGCTTGATGTAATCGTTGGCGAAGAAAAGCCGGCGGATCATGTAAAAGACTCGTTCGTAGTTATTTTTCATAAAGTGATTCAATCTTTTTACTTCGGCGGATTTATGCAGATTCGTCAGAAAATCAAGGCTTGCCTTTTCCTGATACATCAGCTCGTAGCCGATATTCGGTCTCGATTCAATCGTGATGCCATACGGCGCGAGCTTTGACTTCAGCGTGGCGATATCCGTCTTCACGGTTCGAACGGATGCGTCAACAGCCAGTGCGAGCTCTGCAGATGTCAAACGGCTCTTAAGAAACAATTCATTTATGATGAGTAATTGTCTTCTGCTGAAATTTGACATATCAACCACCCTGAAAAAATTACTGTAATCTTTAACAGATTACAGTAATAGTATATCAGTTTAAAATCGTATTCACTTGCTTAAAAGATGCCAAAAAACGCGCCAGCCAAGCCAAATGCGATGGTAAGCAACAAGATCGTGGTAGATTTATATCCCTTCTTCAGCAGCCCGAACATGAGCAGCGTATAGAGAATCGGCAGCAAGAGCGGGAAGATCTGATCCAGATAATCCTGCAGGGGAAAATCCGTCTGCCCTACGTGAAAGACCAGTTTTGACTTGAGCGTTACCATCGAGGCGCTCATGCCGCCGATCACCATCAAGCCGACGATCGTGGCTCCTTTGGAAATCACGCTCATAATGCCGGAGTTGTTGGCCGACTGCATAATGTTCGTTCCGAATTTATAGCCGTATACGCCGCCATAATATCTGACGAGCAAATGCGGAATGTTGAAGAGCAGCAAAAACAAAAGAGGTCCTAAAAAGCTGCCTTGCTGCGCCAATGACAGGCCGATCCCGACGGCGATGATGCGGATCGTCCCCCAGAAAAACGAATCCCCGATTCCGGCGAAGGGTCCCATTAAGCCGACTTTAACGTTATTGATGATATTCTTGTCGAATGACGGGTTTTCACTCGCTTGTTTCTCCAGGGATGTGGCGACACCCGTAATCGTCGTCACGACGTGGGGAGTTGTGTTGAAGATGCTCATGTGGCGGACAAGCGCTTCGGCCTGCTCCTCTTTTGTCTTGTAGTAGCGCTTGATGGCCGGCCACATCCCGACGGCAAAGCCAAGCCCCTGCTGTCTCTCGTAGTTGTATGAGGCTTCAAGCATAAAGGAGCTCCAAAAAATCTCGCGCATCAGCTTCTTTTCGTCTTTGGACAGCTTCTTTTTCTCAGTCATCGAATAGGTCCTCCTCTTCTATTCCCGTTGCTGCTGCAGCGGGAACTGCCTTGCCTTTCAACTCATACGTGACGATAAAGGCGGCAACGATTCCAAAGATGGTAATTGCTAAAATTGGCAATTTTAAATAGGCGACGAGGGCGAATCCGCAAATAAAGTACAAAATATTGCTTTTGTTCATCATCGGCAATAACAACAGGGCAAATCCGACAGCCGGAATCAATCCGCCTGCAACCGTCAGCCCGTTCATGATGGTTTCCGGGATGTTGTTGACAAACGTCTCTACCGCTTTGGAACCGAAGAGAATGGCGACGAATCCGACAACGAAGTACATCGCGCACTGGAGCAGCAAGCCTGCGATATTCAAAGCGATGAGACCTTTGATATTGGCTTGTCTGGCGAGACTCATCGCATAGTTCATAAACCAGCTTCGAATGATAAACACGACGATTTTCAAAGATTGCGCCAAGATCGCGATGGGCAATGCGAGGGCCAGCGCCACTTCCGTTCCGCTTCCGCTCATAATCGTGAAGGCCGTTCCCAGACCCGCCCCGACCAAAACGTCCGGCGGCACCGCTCCGCCAACCTGGATCGCCCCCATGAATATCAATTCAAGGGTCGCACCGACGAGCACGCCGGTTTTCAAATCCCCCAGGCACAATCCGATCACCGATGATACGACAATCGGCCTGATCACCATGGAGGTGCCCAGCATCTTTTCGATAAACCACAGGACCGCCAAGATAAGACCAACGATCAGTGCTGTTTGCATCGAGTGTCCCTCCCTTCCGTCAGTCTACAAGGATAGTTTGCTCTTTAACGCCGAATAATCTTTTGCGTGTTCCGAAGGGACCTGGCGAACTTCCAATTCGATCCCTTTCGCCTGGATCTTGTCCAGGTACTCGATGTCCTCTTTCGATACGTACACGGCTGGCGAGAGCAGTACCTTGTCATCCGCCATTTGCATGCCGCCCACATTTACAACAGGCTTTTCTTCAATCCGTTCCAACAATTCATAGGCATCCTTCGGTTTTGCGCAAATCACGAATACTCTCATCGGCTCCAATTTTGGATTTTTCAGCAGCGCTGCAGCCTCTTCGATCGTTCGCGTGGCCAGCTTTACGCCATCCGGGCAGCAAAGCTTCAGCGCCATTTTTCGCACGTCATCGTTCGCGGCTTCATCACTGGCAATGACGATCGCATTGTAAGACAGGGCTGATTTCCAACTGTAGGCGACTTGTCCATGCAGCAAACGGTCATCAATTCTCATTTTTACGATCATGCTGTTCAACTCCTCATCGATGGAATTAAAGATCAAAATCATCCTGTTTGTTAATTTTTAACAATTCATCGTTGACATAGATGATCTGTTCCTTGGCACTGCTGACGATTTCCTTGATCTTGTCCGGCGTGCTGTCCGCTTCTGTCAGCATGATGATTTCCAAAACGAGCGGAAGGCTGATGCCGGTGATGATTTTCACTCTGTCCCCGGAAAGGTAGCGAAGAGCCTTCTGGTTCACGCTTCCGCCGAACAGGTCGGTCAGAATAAACAGCGTATCATCCTCGCTCACCTGTTGTTGGAGGAACTCCTCGATTTGCTGATGGAATGGTGTTTCATCCACGTAGGCGTTGAGAAAAAAGACGTTTTCCTGTTTTCCCAGGATGATTTCCGCTGCGGCGGCGATGCCCTCTGCAAACCTTCCGTGAGTCGCGATCAATACTTTTTTCATGAAACAGGCAGCTCCTTATGGTGTAATCGATTTGTTGATGTAGTTGACGATTTGCGGATACATCGTTTTCGTCAAGTCGCGTCCCCGATCCGAGGCCAACAGATAGGCAAGCGTTTGAAAAAACGTGATGTATTCCAGGCTGCTGAAGGACTTGCCCGCCGGCTGAAAGGCGAAGTCATGAACGCCCGACGCGCCCTCTCCGACCACGATGCACGGCGCTATCTCCGTATTGATAAACTCCGCGATCTTTTGCACCTTGTTCGCATCTTCATTTTTTCTGCTTAAGAGAAAATACCCTGTCGTCTGGTCAAATGCATTTTGCGGCCCGTGGATCAGCTCTTCCAGCTCAAAGCTGTTCGTGAAAACCGGCAGCATTTCCATAAATTTGATATCCGCTTCCTGGGCGACCGGCCATAAATCATTCGTGCCGGAAAAGATAAAGGTATGCTTCCGCATTAACATGAATTTATGTTCCCGGTACCACTGCAGGGTGTCGCTTTTGATCTTGGGCAGGTGGTTCACCATCTGCACATAGTCTTCCATCAGCTTTTGTTCCTCGTGCACCGGCAGCAGCCCCTTGATTTTGGCCAGTGCGGCGAACAGCCAATACAAGGTGGCGCAGGTCGCAGAGTAGCCCAGCGTCCGGAACATAAATTCTTCGTTTTCGGAGCCCATCTCGATCGCTGCATCTGCCAAAGCGGCGATGGGACTGTCCAGGCTTTCCGTGATGGAGATATTGGGAATCCCCTTTTCTTTCACGATGCGAAGCGCTTCATGCACCAGCTTTGTCTTTCCGCCCTGCGAAATAAAGATGTAGAGATGATCCCTGCTCCATAATGAGCGGTTGTAGTAATGAACAAAAATATTGGGATAGATCAATTCAACCGGAAGCCGAGTCACTTCCTCGGCAAAATTTTTCGTAGTAAAGGCGGCATTGAAAGACGTTCCCGATGCGACAAATACGATTTTTTTGATGCCGGAATGCGCTTTCAAATACGCCTGCAATTGGCCGTGAAGCGAGTCTTTGCGGTGAAGAATTTTCGTCAACTGAACAGGGATCCGTTCAATCGTGTCCAACATGCTGCTCATGTCATCCCCCCTCTTTCCACCTACATCATATCTCCATCGGGTGTGGCTATCTATACGTAAAATTGCATGAACAATGGTGCAGAAATTCAAGCAGGGCTGTCCTTCCTGTACCGGTACAATTTTCGCAAAAAGATATTGCCCCGACCGGTTTTTCGCCATACTATTTCAAGTAACGGACAGATGCTGCCGCGATCCCGCCGAGGAGGTATGTAGAATGAGTGAGCTGAACGCTTTGTTTCGGAAACGAATCGGTCTGCCGGAGGACGAACCCATTACGTTTGAGAGCCTGGAAAGGGTTCTGGAAAAAACGGCCCAAACCATCCCTTTTGAAAATTTGTGCATTATTGGAAAGAAAACGTACGACATCACCAGTGAAAATCTCGTTGATAAAATACTGGTCAGAAAAGAAGGCGGGCTTTGTTACGAATTAAACTCGATTCTCTGCTTCTTTTTGATCGAAAACGGGTTTGAGGCGGTCCTGACCCGCGGGGTTGTCTACAATAACGAGGCGCAGAAGTATCTGACAATCGGCAGAACACATGTCACCATCCTGCTGACTCACGGGGAGCAAACGTATTTGGTAGATACGGGATTTGGAGGAAATCTGCCGTTAAAGCCCGTCCCTCTGACCGGGGAAACCGTCTCCTCTGCGAATGGAGACTTCCGGGTCAAAAAAGTGGATACCGAGCATGGAGACTATGTGCTTGAAATGAAATTGCGGTATAAGGATACGGATTGGCGGATCGGATATGCCTTCGACTCCCGGAAACCGATCAGCGATGTAACGGAATGCAACGAGATTCAAAAGATCATCGCTGAACACGAAGAATCTTCTTTTAACAAGCATCCGTTGTTGACCAAACGTACAAATGGCGGAAATCTGACGTTGACGGACAGCTCGTTTACCCAGTGGGATCATGGCAATATGACGAAGGAGAAGATTGACAACGCGAGGTACAACGAACTGCTGCTGAAGCATTTTGGACAATGATTAAACGGCAAATTTTTATAAAAGGACTTGACTCACATGTTGAAAATCAGCGCTTTTTCCAAATTGAGCGGGGTATCTGTTAAAACCTTGCGATATTATGATCAGATTGGGGTGCTCATGCCTGACTGCGTAGATGAACATTCGGGGTACCGGTATTACTCTGAGGAACAGCTTCTTACGGTGAAGCGAATCGTTTCTTTTAAAGAGCAGGGCTTCACACTGGAACAGATCAAGACCTTTTTAGAGGAACAGATCCCGTTCAACGTCGTACAGGATCGGCTTCTGGACAAAAAGCGGGAACTCCAGGATGTCATTCAACAAGCGCAACAGCAGTTCGCCGAAGTAACGGAGAGACTGAATCGCCTTCAAAAACTGGCCGATGACGACAGAGTAGAGACGATAACGATTCGAAATGTACGTCCACAGCTAGCGGCTTCCATCCGCGATGTAGTCCCGCGTTCACAACTATGCCTTTTGCTGGATGAAATCACTAAATACGTACAGGCCAACGGGGAAGAAGAATTCGGCCCACTCACGATTCTGTGGCATAATCGGGAGGATTCCAAAGAAATGCCGGATCCGGCAGATATCGAGGTCGCCATACCGCTCACGAGGGAAATCCCGGGCAGCGACAGAGTGAAAGTGGGCTTCCTGCCAAAAATCAATCAAGCCGCTTCGCTTTTGCACCATTGCGATCCCTACGCCAGTTCTTGTTCGGCGATAGAGGAACTTATGTCCTGGATATCGGCCAACAGCTATGTCCCCATCGATTCGGAGCCGTTTCGCGAAACGTATGTAACCTCCGACGCTGATATTTACGGGCGCATGCGATTGTCCGAACTGCTGATCCCCGTCCGAAATAAATAACGAAGCACCCCTTGACTCTCCCCTTAACTGGAAGGTGTAACGTATAGACGTACACCACATTCGCAAAGGGGCGGAGAGAAATGAAGCGTTTGAAAGGAAAAATTGCCTTGGTCACTGGAGCAAGCAGGGGCATCGGGAAAGGGATCGCACTTCGACTGGCTGAGGAAGGGGCGCTCGTCGCCGTTCATTACGGCAGCAGACGCGATGCCGCGGAGGATACCGTACGCACGATTGCAGAGCAAGGAGGACATGCGTTTCCGATTGGAGCAGCGCTTCAATCCGTTTCCGGGGTCAGGCAGTTAATCGATTCCCTAAAGGAAGAGCTCGTCCGGCTAACCGGAGATCCTCAATTCGACATATTAGTCAATAACGCCGGAATCGGTACATCGCAAACGTTGGAGGAGGAGACAGAGGCATCCTTTGATGAAATCTTCGCCGTTAACGTCAAAGCGCCCTTCTTTCTTGTACAGCAAGCACTGCCGCTTCTGCGCGAGGAAGGGCGAATCGTTAACGTCTCTTCAGGCGTGACACGCATCGCCTACCCGCATCTCATGTCTTACAATTTGACCAAGGGAGCGATCAATACCTTTACGCTGCATCTGGCAAAAAAACTGGGACCCCGCAAGATTACAGTCAATGCCGTGCTTCCCGGTATCGTGGATACGGATGTCAATGCCTCATGGCTGCATACGCCTGAAGGACACAAGCATGCCGTCGAGATGTCCGCATTAGGCAGAGTAGGCGAGCCTGCTGACATTGCCGATATCGTAACATTCCTCGCATCTGCAGAAAGCCGCTGGGTCACTGGACAGTTGCTTGATGCTACCGGGGGATCGCATCTGTAAAATTCGCGATCGGCTCCGAGACCATCACAGCCTCATAAAATACGGAACGCAGCCTTGACTGGCTGCGTTTCGTCTTCCTCCAACATTCGCCCTGCCGCTAGCCCGTATAAGCCTGCTTCTGCGCCAAATGCCGCTTGGCGAAGAAGATGAACACCAGTGCGGATACGGCCACTGACACTGCGCAGACGGTGAACAAAACCCCGTACCCCGTATATTGGGACACCCAGCCGAGAACGATTGAGCCGAGTCCAATGCCGAGATCAAACGCGGTCATGAAAGAGGCGTTGGCGACACCCTTCTTGTCGGGATGGGCCAGCCGCAAATTCGCCGCTTGCAGAGCCGGCTGCGCCGAACCAAAACCGATCCCGTACAGAATCGCGGCGACTACGATCCCGCCGAGCCCGCTCGAGACGCTCAGCACCAAGAGTGAGCATACCGTGACCACTAGTGCCGGCACGATTACGTAAGCCTCGCCAAGCCGATCAGACAGCTTGCCGGCAATCGGTCTGACCAGGGTAAGCGCCAGCGCGTACACCAGGAAGAATACGCCGGAGTTTACCCGGATCGACTCCGCGAACAACGGCAGGAAAGTCGTGATTCCGCCGTATGCGGTGGCCAGAAAGAAGAGTGATGTCGTAACGGGCAATACCGACTTCTCGAAAATTTCGATCCGCTTCGCCGCCGCTTTCGGCTGGAACGGGATTTTGTTCGTGAAAACCAGCAAGAGCGACACCGCGGACAGACCCGTGGCAAGCAAAAACAAGCCCTGGAACGAACCATTATCCATCACCCAGATCCCCAACATCGGACCGATCGCCATCGCCACCGTCATCGCCATGCCGAACCAGCCCATGCCTTCTCCCCGGCGCGAAGTCGGGATGATGTCCGTGACCGAAGTACTGACGGCCGTCGTGGAGAAGGCCCAACTGGCGCCATGCAGTACGCGCAGTGCGAGCAAGATCGCGATGCCGCTGACCCAGTTGTACAGAAACATCGATAAAAGAAAGAATACCAGTCCCCAGATCATAAACGGCCTTCTGCCGTAGCGGTCAAGCAGACCCCCGACGATCGGCCGAAAGACGACCGCGGTCAGCGTAAACGCCCCCGCCGCGAGTCCGACCTGTGACTCGCTGCCGCCCAGATGCTTGATAAACAGCGGCATAGTGGGCAGCAGCAAATAAAATCCCGTGAACAAGACGAGCATCCCCAACGTCATTTGGATAAAAGCCTTCGTCCATAATCGCTCCATGTGATCCTCCCGGCGGCAAGCTTTGATACTTGCCCGTTTTTTATTCTTGCTGCGCCCGGACCCTGTCGATCTCTTCTTTGACCCACCGAATCTCGACCTCGCCCAGCCGCTTACGGAAATCGAATACTCGCAGAAGCTGAACCCGCTGCGCTTCGGGCTCTGGCTTATGCTTTAAAAGGTACGACTCAAAGTCCGACACGTATCGGCAGTTCTTTTCGAGTATCTGCAAATACTGATCCAGGCAAGCCAAACGCACGTCCTTGGCTACGTATTGAAAATAGACCATCTTGAGCCGGAAGATGACTCCCGTCTCGCCATCTGCGTGCGAATCCAGCGGCATGGTCATCAACTGCAGGAATCGATCCCGCCCGGCTTCCGTGATCTCGTATATTTTTCTTGCTCTTCCTCCCTTCTCTTCGATTCGCAGGTGGATCGATCCGCTTTCGGTCATGCGGGAGAGGAGCGGGTACAGCGTCCCTGAGCTGATCTTCCGCCCAAAGCCAAGGGAGTTTTTCAGAACATCCTGCAGCATGTAGCCGTGCTTCTCCCCCGTCATCAATTCTCCCAAGACAAACAATTCATACACTCCCAATCACCACCCATCACATATGTCGTTTCGATATATTATATGTCGATTCGACACATTTATCCAGCACATTTTTAATTCATACTATTTCTCCCTTGACACTTGGAATTAAGACCGATAAAGTATGAATAACTATAGCCTGCAGTGATTCTGGAAGGAGTTCTTCATACTTTGTGGAAACCTATCCAGAGCGTTGTGAAAATGATAGATGGGGTGAGCAGATGGGTAACGAATTGTTACAGGCAATTACTTTGTTGAAAGAGAAAGAGTGGGTGGACTTGACCCATACATTTGGTCCGGAATCGCCGCATTTTTCTGCGTTTGACGCCGCCGAATTTACTACCTTGTTTACCCATGACGACGGCTTTTTTGCCCAAAGCTTCAAATTTGCCGGACAGTATGGCACGCATTTGGATGCGCCGATTCACTTCGTTCGCAATAAACGCTATTTGGATGAACTTGACTTGAAGGAACTGGTATTGCCGCTCGTCGTCATTGATAAATCAAAAGAGGCAGCGGAGAATAACGACTATTCCCTCTCCGTCGAAGATATCCTGCGCTTTGAAGCCGAACACGGCCGAATCGAAGCTGGAACGTTCGTAGCGCTGCGCACAGACTGGAGCAAGCGTTGGCCGGATGTGGAAGCCTTCAACAACAAAGATGCAGACGGCCAAAACCACGCTCCCGGCTGGTCGCTTGAGGCGTTGAAATTTCTGTTTACCGAGAGAAACATAAAAGCGGTCGGCCATGAAACCTTTGATACGGACTCCAGCCTGGACTATCAGAAGAACGGGGCGCTTTTGGGCGAGTACTATGTACTTGAACAAGACACCTATCAAGTAGAGCTGTTGACGAATCTGGACAAGGTACCCGCGACAGGAGCCGTCATCGTGAATATCGTTCCCAAACCGGAAAAAGCATCCGGATTTCCGGTGCGGTCCTTTGCGATCCTGCCCTGATTCCGGAGCGCGTTAAAAGGTGAGGTGATCATGCCGATCACCTCTTTTTTATGAGCGTTCACCCTGCTGACGCTGCCGAATCCTCCCAGGTGGCGTGATCGCACTTATTTGGCTCCCTCCTGCTTCCCGCAGCCCCCATCAAGCCCTCTTTCTTTTCTAGCCATTTCAGATATAAGATTATGATTCCCAGTAGATCAACAAGATGAAGGAGCTGATTGGATGGGGCTTGCGACGCTATTACTGAACACACTGATTATTCTGATTTGCGTTTTGGGTTATCAGGTCTTCTTATCTCCCGTGGCCGCGGAAAATCTCGTGCAAATTCAAAGCGAACTGCAGCTATCTGTGATCATCAAAGCCAATCCGCTGAGGGTTAAACAATGCTTGACGAACATGATGAAAAAAACCATGGCCGCTTTCAGCATCATAAAAGATTTGAAAGGAGATGTGGAAGTAAAAAGCCAAAAGGGGAAAGGAAGGCCAAGGGGCAGCTCCTTACGGCAGCCGGAACATGCACGAAATTCCATTTCGCCTCCATCACATGAACCGATTTTGTCCAAACGATTTTTATAATACCCTATTCCATTCCCTCTTGCCATATAGGATCCTTATAACCGTAACCGAGTCATCCATCTCAGAAACGAAATAGAAAACAATGTAGTTCTCAACCAGTAACATTCGAATTCCTTGAAAAGCTAACTGTTCGTCGTTCACTACTGGATATCGATAGGGCATTTTCTCCAATACAAAAATAGCTTCTCCGATTTTGTTAATCAAGTTTTGCGCGGCGGGTGGCTCCTTCAATTCAAATGAAATATATTGGGCAATTCCACGCAGATCGGCCTCAGCTGGCTCAGTAATGACGATTGTGTATTTTTTCACTTCGTAAATTCCTTCTGAATGTCATCAAGGGCATCGCGGAAAGATCTAACTTTATTTTCTTTCGCAGCTTCCATTCCTTCATCAAGCAACTTGTATAACTCAAATTTCCCGACAAGCTTCTCATATGTCTCAATACTCATAACCGCCAAATCGCCTTTGCCGTTCTTTGTGATGTAAACGGGCTCATCGTACTTATGGCAAAAATCGGATATCTCGTTATACTTATTCCTCAGGTCTGAACTTGGTCTGATCGTAGGCATTCCGATCACCTCAACAATTTTGTATCGTCATTTTATCAAAATAACGATACATGATCAAACCCTAACTACATATGGGAAAATCCGGCGAAACCTTAAGAAAATAAGAAAGCTGGAGATCAAGGCTACGATCAACAGCTGGTCGATTTGTTTTATCGTGGAGTGAACAAACATACGCGGAGAGCGCAGAAATGTTAGCGGATTACTCGCTGCCATTGATCATGGCCAGCTAGGTCGACCTGGTTCCGATAACAACGGTGGCTTCCCATTCGTCGCAGCTGGCCGCCTGCGGAATCAGCCCATTGCGGACGAAGATTTCCGCAGTCTGTGACGCTTGACGGGCGCTCGTCTCGATCAAGAGGCAGCCATCCGGCGCCAGCCAGCACAATGCTTCGGCCGCCACCCGCCGCTGGATGTCAAGCCCGTCCCCTCCCCCGTCGAGCGCTGCCCGTGCCTCGTGTATTCGGGCCTCCGCGGGCAGCAGCCGAATCTCTTCGGTCGGTACGTAAGGGGCATTGACGACCAATACGTCGACCCGGCCCTGCAATGTGATGGGCAGCGGCTCGTACAGGTCACCCTCGTATACGTGACCGCCTGCGGCCGTGACGTTGCGGCGGGCGCACCGGACTGCGGCGGGATCGATATCGGCTGCGTGCAGCTCAATTCCCTCCTGGGATGCCGCTACCGCCATGCCTACCGCACCCGTTCCGCAGCACAGGTCGACGACGACAGCCCCCGGTCTGGCGAGAGCGGCGGCCTGGCGAACGAGAAATTCGGTACGTCGGCGGGGTATGAAGACCCCCGGTTCCACCGCTATCCGCAAGCTGCAAAACTCCGCCCATCCGATGACGTATTCGAGTGGCAGACCGTCTGCTCGCCGTTCGACCATGGCAGTGAGGCCAGCCGGTGTCGAAGCCGCTAAGATGAGCAGCCTGGCCTCATCTTCGGCGAAAACACACCCTGCGGCACGAAGTTTGGTGACGATGTTTGCAAATAGGTTATCCAATAGATTTCGCTCTCCCATGTTTGCGGGGCACACTGCCCCAGATATCATCCGTTCGACTCTGTGAACCTCTTAATCGCATCCATATACCCTGGCCTTCTGGTATTAGCAAAAACCCCTAACGAATAAATGTTCTGCTTGAATCTGAATGACCCTGAACTCATTGTATTGTTCAAATAGTAACATGAACTGAGAATTACAGAAAACCATGCATTTTGGGCATTCAAACAAAAACCTGTATACTTTTGTACAGAATGACCACAAGGAGCGACGTTTACAAATTCGGAAGGGAAATTCGGCTTAGAGAAAATGAAGTGAAACTATATATGAAGCCAGTCCTTCCAAAACTGCTGTATTTTTTGTACACCTTCACTTTAGACGGCAACAGTTACGCAGATAACTTTTTCACATGGATAGACACGGCTTTTTGGCCTAGACTGCAGCTTATAAAGGTAAGCAATGAGGCAGCAACCGCAACGATCCCCCCGACCCAGGACACATCGATCAGTTCCATGTTCGTCGTGACAAATCCCCCTAGAGACGACCCAAGCGCGATTCCGACGTTTACCGATACAGGAGCCAACGATGAAGCCAAATCCTTCGCAGCTGGAAAATGCTGATCGGCCAAATCAATGAAATACAACTGCATGGTGGAGTTCATCGTGTAAACGGCAAGGGCGATGAATGAGATACTAATCAATCCTGTGACAATCGAATGGAAAGAAATATAAAGCGACGTGAGAATGACAGCTTGGATCAGAAACACAAATCTCAGCTTTCCAATGCCGTTCTTGGCTGCTATCTTCCCGCCAATCAACGTGCTGAAGATGGATACAACTCCGTAAAGCAAAAATACAAGGCTAATATACCGATCCGGGACAGAGAGCACTTCTTGCATGAGCGGGGTTAAATACGTATAGACAGTATAGGTCGCCCCAATACTCAACGCCGGAATAAAGAATGCGATGATAATACGCGAATTCGTTACTAATCCGATTTGTTTTTTCAATGAACTCCTCGTTCCCTTCAACCCTTTGGGTAAGGTCACCGAGCTTGCGATCAGAGAAACGATTCCCAATAAAGCGGTAAACCAAAAGGACATGTGCCAACCGCCCCATTGCCCGATATAGGTGCCAAGAGGTACCCCGATGACACTGGCTACTGTAAAACCTGTAAAAATGATTGATATAGCCGTACCCCTCCTTTCGGCAGACACTGTTTCGCTGGCAACCGCCATGGCGAGTGCGATCAATACTCCCGTAACAACGGCCGTGATTATTCTGGAAACAAGCAACAGCGCGTACGATCCGGATAAAGCGGTTATGATATTCCCTGCAATAAACACGGCCGTTAAAGCAAGCATCAAAGGGTACTTGGAGTATCGGCTGAATACAGCCGTCAAGATGGGTGTACCGATAGCAAAGGCTGCGGCAAAGGTCGATACCAAGGCCCCTGCCGTTGAAATGGCGATATCTAAGTCGTTTGCCACGTCACTCAGCAGACCGACAATGACAAATTCACTCGTTCCCAGGACGAAGGTTAACAAAAATAAAGTAAAAGTTAGCAGCTTTTGTTGTTTAGTCACAGCTGAATCTCCTTTTCATGCGGCTTTCCTTCATGCTCTTTCGACGGCAATCTGGACTTCGGCAACGTAAGCCTCCGGGTCTTCTAATTTTTCATGAGGAAGATAAAGCTCGCGCCGCGGCTCATTCTCCTTCATTCGATATCCATTCCTTTCGATCCACAATGCCAATCCCGCGCTCGCCGTGCAGGGACCCGTCGTTCGGCATAAATGAATCAGCGTGGCCATCATCGGAACTGCCGGCAATCGTTTTACTGTAAAGGGAGGACGACTCGGCATATCGTGTGTAAGCGGACGAGCCACTTCGATGTCGATATCGTCTTCGCATTCTTCACAGCCGTGCCAAAGCACGAGTCTTGACGAGGCGGGCTGACCGGAGTCTCTCAGATAATCGTCCAGCTGTTTGAACAGCTCGGGAATTTGCCTATGCGAAGTTCTTTGACGATAAGACAGCACCAGTTGGGGCTCAACTTCCTTTAAAATGACATCGTGTGACGTCAGGTTTTCACCTTCATTCTCGAGATGCCACAGACGTTCCTTGATTCGGGCAAGTTTGGCCTGTTCCTTATCCAGAATGGACTGAATCTCGTTTTGCTTGATTCGAAACATCCCCCTGATTTGTTCGATCGAGATTTGCTCGCCAATCATCCGACCAATTTGATCCAACGAGAAGCCCAATTCCTTATAGGCCAAAATCCGATTGAGTTGAAACATTTGGTCAGCCGAGTAATACCGGTACCCTGTAATTTGGTCGGTGTGAGCCGGCTTGAGCAAGTTCAACTGGTCGTAGTAACGAAGCGTCTTGACGGACACTTGGCTGATCTTCGAAAACTCGCTGATTTTAAACATGGATACACTCCTTGCTTAGTGTATTTCGATTCTCCCCTCGTCTTCACCAACTATAACGTTCCCGTTAAGGGGAGAGTCAAGCGGGATTCAAAGGTGGCAGCAGAAGCAAAAAAGTAAAACCGGGGAAACACTACCCCGGTCCTTTTTGTTGCTGCTAATCAGTATGAAGTCCATCCCGATGCCAAGCTTTAGCCTGGCAAGCTGTCAACTGAAGGTATCCAACCTGACAGAAGCGCTCCTCCATCCGAGTGATTCCCCACGATCAGTTCACCTCCATGCCGCCTGATGATTCTCTGTGAAATGGTTAACCCTAACCCGGCTCCTCCTGTTGCACGATTTCTCGATCCTTCACCGCGATACAGCGGTTCAAAAACGCGCCCAAGCTCCTTAGAAGTGAAACCAGGCCCCGTGTCCCTTATGGTAAAAATTACCTTATCCTCATCCTTATAGCATCCAACCAAAATTTCCCCGTGTGATGGTGTATGTCTCACAGCGTTATCCAATAGATTGCTTATGGCACGCTCCAACAAGTGAGAATCGCCCATCATCGTAAAATCATCTGCAGAATGATTCAGGATCACAGAGATGTGCTTTTGCCGGGCTTGCGGACTTAGGCTGTCGATCGCCTTCTGCAGGACGAGTTTCAGGTCAATCGCGCTTTTATGAAGCTCCGCTTCCAAATACTCTATCTTCGTAAATGTGAAAAGGTCCTCTACCAGCCGGTCCAACTGCACTGATTTTTCCTTGCAAACCGCCACATACTTTGCCAATTTTTCCGGAGATTGAGCAATGCCTTGTTCGATCCCGTCCAGATATCCTCGCAGGGCGAATAGCGGCGTTCTTAAATCATGCGCAACAGCAGCAATGACGAATCGGCGTTCTTCTTCCAATTCCGCTTGTTTCTGATACGACTTTTGCAGTCCCTCCACCATGACCTTGAAACCATCGCCCACTTCGGCTATTTCCGTAATTCTCGACGGGGGCAGCTGGACGTCCCAATCTCCGGCGGCAATTTGCCTGGCAGCCATGCTCATCCTGTCGAGCGGTTTGAGAATGTACCTTCGAATTTCAACACCCACTATAAAGAAAGCCAGCAAGAGCCCGGCAAACGCCGCAATCATGGAAACTGCCTTTGAATTTGGCATATAGAGGACAACCCTTCCAAGCACTTGACCGTCCTCTCTGATAGATAATGGTTCGGTCGACGACAACGAGCTTTTGCGCCCTGAAAAGGACCGATAGATTTCCTGATTGGAGGCGTCCAGCAAAACTGCATCTATGTTCGCTTTCCGTAAATGCGTTTGCAGCCGGTTTTGCCAATTCGGATCCATCCACTTGTCCACGCCCGTTTCGATCAGGTGAATCGTCTCGGTTACTTGTTGTTGCAGCTGCTGATCTTGCGCCTGATTCTCGCCAAGGCTCAAGGTATTGGTTTGCAAGAAATGGGCTGCAACAAAGAAGATCCACGGCAGCGAAAGGATGAAAAACAAGCCAAGCATGGTAAACGTACGAATACGGAGTGTTCTCATATTACCTTCCCTCGAATCGATACCCAACGCCCCATACGTTAATCAGGTGTGCGGGCTGGTTCGGATCAGCTTCGATTTTGTCACGAAGCCGGCTGAGATGGACGCGAATGGTATGTTTATCGCCCACGCCATCCCAAAATGTATCAAGCAGTTGGTCATACGTAAAAACTTGCCTCGGATGCTGGGCAAACAATTGCAGCAATTCAAATTCCTTTGGGGTGAGCGAGATGTTTCGCCCTTCTGCCCATACTTCACGCGTGATTAGATTGATCTTGAGGCGTCCGTAGTCCAGGATACCTCTGCTGATTTCCTGCCGAGAACCGGCACGCCGCAATACAGCTTTTACTCTGGCGACAATCTCACCAATGGAAGCCGTCTTGACAATATAATCATCGCCGCCGAGCGTCAATCCTCGAATCTTGTCTACATCATCGCTGCGCGCACTCAAGAACAGGATCGGAACGCTGCTCTGTGCGCGAATTCGCCGGCATAATTCAAATCCGTCCAGTCCCGGCATCATGATGTCGATCACCATACAGTGAATCTCGCTCTCTCGGAACACGGCAAGTGCTTGAGCGGCATCGCAAGCGGTTTTTACCCGAAAGTTTTCGTTCTCCAAAAAATCCCGCAAAAGTTCGACGATGCTTTGGTCATCATCCACGACCAGAATCGTTATCTGTTCATTCACAAGGACTCCACCTTTATTCCCGTGATTCTACTATATGAAACGGTTCTCGTTTGACCTAAGTTTATCATTACTCTCCATAAGAAAAACGAAACCTTTCGTTCTGTGATGAATTGTTTATTGTTTTGTGACCTTTTTGCCGCTTCGTTCGAGATATTTCATTGGTACGATTTTGCTGTGATGCAAAAACGGCACAAGTGAAACTGACGAACGGCAAAGGAGGATTCGGAGCAGATGAAGAAACGCAATCTACTATCCATTATTTTGTCCTGCATCAGCATTGTCTTTATCCTCTACGCCTTGGTGGACAATTTTGTGATGGATCCCGGAGCCGTGGAATTTTTGAGCCAGAAAACCGGACTGAGCCGCGAACTGAAACTCCCGGTCTGGTTAACCGTTATGCACATGCATGTTGCCT
Source organism: Brevibacillus sp. B_LB10_24 (assembly GCF_046036945.1). Taxonomy (NCBI): domain Bacteria; kingdom Bacillati; phylum Bacillota; class Bacilli; order Caryophanales; family Paenibacillaceae; genus Brevibacillus; species Brevibacillus sp. B_LB10_24. The sequence continues at coordinate 24,096 of NZ_JBJQOQ010000036.1, forward strand.
TTGCCTGCATCGCCATGGCAGCGGGGCTGCTCAACTTTTCTCAACGTCTCTTTGAAAAAAGCCGCAGGTTCCATAGCCTAAACGGCTATGTGTACGTATTGTCTGTCCTGCTTGTGGTGCTGACATCCGGATACCTGGCACCGTACGCTACCGGAGGAAAAATAAGCAGTATCGGGTTTAATGCGCTCAATCTCATCTGGCTGTTCATCACCATTGCGGCGCTTGTCCACATCAAAAAGAAACGGATATCCCGGCACCGGAACTGGATGATCCGAAGCTATGCGTTTTGTTTTACGAACATGTTGATTCATCTTACGACGTTTCTTTTTCATCAGGGATTCGGTTTCGATTACGCCATCAGCTACACGATAGGCGTTTACGGCTCTACTGTGCTTCTGCTGGTTATACCCAGCGTGATCATCAGAACGATACGTTAAGATTGAGGCAAGAAAAACCGTCAGGGAGCATATCAATCAGTTACCCCTGACGGTACTTTTTGGCAGTCTGCTCATGCTTCGTCTTCCCGCGCATCAACAAGTCGTGTAAAAATCCATCGTCGCTAAGCAGGCAGGTCAAAAATTACAAAACTGTTGGATGATTTGCTTTTTCATTTCCTCGACCGGATAATGATCGGAGTACGTGGCAATCATCAGCATCATTCCATGGAGGGTGGAGGAGAAGTATAACGATCTTATTCGCGCATCCTCGACCCCCAGTTCGGCGAACAGCCTGCACTGCACTTCGAATTGTTCGGCCATCGCTTTATTGAGTCTTTGGCTGTACTTGAACAGAATTTTGTCTTCCTCCGGCTGCGTTTGCAAGTGCAAATAAAAGCGGTATTCATTCAGACGCTGCCTGACGTTGTCTAGCGCTCCTTCAACGATATACTTCAACTGTTCGGACGGAGAACCGAGATCGGCAGCAGCCTGCATCACTTCGCTGATTTCGTCGATCCTGTGCTGCACCATATTCGCGAGAAGGTCTTCCTTCCCTTTATAATAGTTGTACACTAGTCCTTTGGAGACGCCAGCCCTTTTCGCAATATCATCAATCGAAGCGTCATGATACCCGCGCTCGATAAAAATCTCCATAGCGGCATTGCGAATATTTTCTTTAGCGGCTTGACGAATCCGCTCATTTTCTTCCCGGGTTCGTGGCATTATCAGGTTCTCCTTGTATAAAATGCCGGATGTGCCAGGCGAGCTCTGAAGCGTGAGTCAGTGTAAGCATGTGATCCCCCTCTTCGATTTCAGCAAATCGGATCGAGGGAACCCGCTTAAAATGTTCGGCTATCTTGAACATGTCCGGCCATTCAATTCTACCATGTATAAACAACGTCTTCACGGCTATCTCCTCTAACCGTTCAATCGCCGGAGGTTCGGGCCAGAGAACTTCAAAGCTCTTCCATTCGGTAAACACCCTTGTCATATATCGGGTCGTCATTTCACGAAGGAAATCCCGATGCGGTCCGGCCATCGTGACGCGATAATTCGGACCGGCCAAGGACAAGTCAACCAGTCTGGCAATATCGGGAGCGGCGGAATTCACCGACGCCATCCAATCCGTAAACTCCCGAGAATAAGTGAATCCCGTTAAGGAGGGGGCGATCACGATAAGCCGCTCCACCATGGAAGGATAAGTTAGCGTAAAATCCGTTACCGCCTGCCCGCCCATGGAATGGCCGACGAGCGTGACCCGCTCTAATCCCAAATGTTCAAGCAGCTTGCGCAAATCCTCCACCAGGCTGGTCGGTGACTGCGGGGCTGGAGAACGTCCGGTTCCCCGGCCATCAAAAGTAATAACCTTCCAGGATTTCGCCAAAATCGGTGCGATATACTTCCACTCTCTCGAATCGACGCCAGGGCTGTGAAACATGACGATCGGCGAGCCTTCCCCTTGCATTTCGTAATAAAGATCCATGAACATTCCCTTCCTCACTGAGTGAAATAATTCCCTTTATTGTGATTATATTTTATGACTGAACGTACGGTCAATAAAAAATTCGGTTGTTTTGGTCGGAGACGCTGTACATGCGACATCGCCCAACGCCGGCCAGGGCGCTTCCTTAGCGCTTGAGGATGCAATGATGCTGGTGAAGTGCATGCGGGACCTGCCGAATATGGAGCAGGCATTTTCCATGTTTCAAAAATTACGCCGCGACAGGGTAGAACGGATTGTGAAGTATTCCCGGAGTATCGGCCAACGCAAGCATGCCACCAATCCGGTCCAGGTATTTTTCCGCGATTTGATGCTGCCGAAGTTTCTAAAACAGGCCAACAAGGACTCGCTCGGGTGGATGTATGATTACCAGACAGACTGGAAGGAGAAGATTACGATTTGAAAGTATTCATACATTGCTATTGCTCGCTCTTATCAAACCAAGATTTCATGAAAAAAGTTAATTTCCAGTTCACCCTCTTACCCGAATGGTCTGGCAGATAATCTCGCAGCGCTCGGAGGGCTTCAGCGTTTCTTCTGCCTTTCGAGCGCATCGAGCTTTTTATCCGACACCCTGAATGACGAACGAACGGAATCTGACGGCTATCCCTCTTGGCATGTGCTGTCAATTGGAGATGAACAGTTAGTGATTAATCAATTACTTTAAAAGAGACGTATTTCTGCCCTGCAACGAACGAATCGTATTCGCAATCCCCTCTTCAAAGGATGTCGCCCGCACCGGACCGACCCGCCTCTCGTATTTTTCCCCGCTCAAGATAAGCGGCTCTTCTGTCAAGTAGAGCATCTCCACAACCTCCTTCATTACCGGCGCGACCATGCCGAGCAAGGACAGGCCGACTCTTCCCAGTGGAATGACCGGTTTGGCGCTGCCGCTTGCCTGCCGGGCGATTCGCACGATCTCCCTGCCTGATATCAGACCTGCACCCGGTATATTCCAATTCTCCCCATAGGTATCGTCCCTGATAGCCAGCTCTGCAATCATGAACGCCGCGTCCGGCAAATAAACAAACTCCCGGGCGACCCGCATATTTCCGATAAAAAATGCCATCTTGCCGGCTGCGATTGCTTCGAGCGTCGAGCCCAGATAAGAAGCTTCGTTCGCCGTGGGACCGTAATAATCCGGCAAGCGGACGATCATGACCTTGGCCTGGCCCCACCGGCTGTCAAACAGCATTTTTTCGAAAGCGAGCCTTGTCTTCCCTTTTCGGGTATGCGGCTGCTTCGGATGCTCCTCGGTCACACGGTCCATCTGCCTTCTTCCATAGGGATAAATACCGTCGATTGCGACTACCTTCAGGCCCAGCCGGTCGGCAGCTTCCATCACGGATTCGCCTAGAGGAATCAGCTTGCGCTCCATCTCGTGATACGGCACGTTGGCACAATGGAACAGGACATCCGCCCCTTCCGCCGCCCTGACGATGTCACTCGGACGGAAAGCGTCCCCTGCTGCAATCGTTACATGCTCCGGATTGCCCAACCTGTCCCTCAGCTGCTCCAGCTTCCGAACAGATCTTCCGAAGGCCACCGTGCGTATCCCGCGCTTCGACAGCTCTTCCGTTATCGCAGCGCCCGTACCGCCAGTTGCTCCTATGACAATCGCTTTTTCCATTGGAATCACCTCATTTTATAATTGTGATTGATCAATCACTAACTTAAAGAGAATGTATTATGTTGTAATTGATCAGTCAATCACAACTTTTTAACACCTCTCCCCCCTTCATATTTCCATCAATTCGGGCATGTTCAACGCTGTTGAAATGTTGCACAGCATCCCCCGTGCCAGGAACAGCATCGTCCGTTCCTCCGGATTCGAAATGCCGGCTGCGCGAAAAGCGTCCAAAACCATACGGCGAACTTCCCCGAATCCATTGCGCATCGCTTCCCGGATCGAGTCTTCCTGGATCGTCTGCGCCTGCATTTGAAGCAGTATTTCATTGCGGTAGGAGTTCAAGATATCGTCATAGGCCCGGATCAAGTCAGTCTCCAGCTTCTCTGGCGACGCGGACTCCACAACTTTGCGGAAGGAATCGATCACACGTGTCCACGATACCTCCAGCGCCGCGAGCAACAAGGCTTCTTTTGTAGAGAAAAAACGAAAGATATATGGCTGCGATATTTCGGCCCGCTTCGCGACTTGTGCCGTCGTTGCCCTGTAGTATCCAATCTCTGCAAACACCTCAATGGCCGCAGATATAATTTCCGTTTTGCGATTGACTGAAGTCGTCTCGGATTTCGCCATCGGATTGCCGCTCCTTTTCAGGTTAGTGATTCATCAATCAATACCCTATTATATACCAGGATTTGCTTCGATACAATTTGGCAATCATCGATGCAAAGCATGAAACCAATGATTTTCGCCACCATAAAGGGATAGAGCGCCTTGTTATCACTAAAATGATGTATCTGCGCTAAATAAATACTCATCAGATATTTAACAAGCATCTGATTACGAGTATGATAGTAATTAAAAAAATAGAAAGAGGCAATCATATGGATTCAACATTTTCCCCGAGAAGCAGAACAAAAACCTTAGTCATCAATGCCCTGTTCATCGCGCTTACCCTTGTAGCTACCATGTTCATCAACATCAGGCTCCCTATAATGGGTAACGGTGGCCTCATCCATCTCGGCAACGTACCTCTTTTTATCGCAGCCTTTGTGTTCGGCAGAAGAACCGGAGCCATAGCGGGCGCTTTCGGCATGGGTCTGTTCGATGTTATCTCCGGTTGGACAGCTTGGGCGCCGTTTACATTCATCATCGTAGGTACGATGGGCTTTCTAGCCGGCCTCATATCCGAAAAAGTACCTGGCAATAGAGTCCTTGTAAACGCACTGGCAATTGTCGTTGCCCTGATTATAAAAATCGTCGGCTACTACTTTGCTGAAGTGATCCTTTACAGCAACTGGATACAGCCATTCGGCTCCATCCCCGGAAACGTTCTTCAGGTCGTAATTGCCGGTATTATTGTACTGCCCATTGCAGGACGCTTGAGGAAAATGGCTGAGCGAATTTAACGGGGATCCGGGGTACACTTGACACGTGTCTCCATGTTTTACCTGACGTTATCAAAGAGACCGCTATACAATTTGAAGATATGTTATTCAGGTAATGCTCCCGCCATCTAAGAGGCAGGGGCTTCTTGTTTTTCTGCGTATTCCATCAAGAAAGCAATCGGAAAGAAACGTAAAATCAATCTTTATGTTAGAATTTTAGGAAATGTTAGACTCTCTTAAAGAGGAGGAGAATATCATGAGCGATGTCAAAAGCATCCAACCTATCACCCCGCACTTATGGTTCGACAAAGAGGCGAAAGAAGCCGCGGAGTTCTATTGCTCTGTATTCCCGGATTCCGAAATCAAGAGTACGGCCACCTTGCACAATACGCCATCAGGTGATTGCGATGTCGTTTCGTTCAACGTCTGGGGACATCCGTTCATGGCTATTTCTGCGGGGCCGTTCTTTACGTTCAATCCTTCCATCTCGTTTATCGTTCATTTCGATCCGTCCCGGGAAAAGGGCGCGGCAGTTCATTTAGACAAAGTGTGGAATCAGTTGTCCGAAGGCGGCACCGTGCTTATGCCGCTTGACAAGTACCCGTTTAGTGAACGGTATGGCTGGATCCAGGACAAGTACGGTGTCTCGTGGCAGCTCCTTCTGACGAATCCGGATGGAGAGCCGCGGCCCGCAATTGTCCCCTCCTTGATGTTCGTGGGCAACAACTGCGGCAAGGCAGAAGAGGCACGCGAGTTCTATCTTTCCATTTTCCGGAATGCCAAACCTGGCGCCCTGTTCCGGTATGGCCCCGACCAAGAGCCGAACAAAGAAGGGACGGTTATGTTCACCGACTTTCTTTTGGAGAAAACCTGGTTTGCGGCAATGGACAGCGCGCTGGAACATCCGTTCAGCTTCAACGAGGCGATTTCCCTGTTGATCAATTGTGAGACGCAGGAGGAAATTGACTACTATTGGGAAAATCTTTCCGCCGTGCGCGAAGCCGAGCAGTGTGGCTGGCTAAAGGACAAATACGGCGTCTCGTGGCAGATCTCCCCCGCTGCACTGGACGAGATGATGACCAAGTCCACGCCGGAACAACGCGATCGCGTCACGAAGGCGTTCTTGACGATGAAAAAGTTCAACATTGCGGAATTGCAAAAAGCATTTCTAGGAAATTGACCAAGCCAAAAATCGTGGCATGTGACGCCGCCCGCTTGTTGGGCGGCGTCATCTTTGCTAGACCAAACTCGCGGACTTTACTAGCGATCAAATCCATGCATTTCGCAGGTCCGCCATTGCCATGATCCCCTTGTCGATTTGCGATTCCGCTGCATTGCCAAACCCCATGACGAGCCGGTTTTCTTGCTTTCCTTTGACGATGGCGTATCTCTCTGCCGGGTATATTTTGATGTTCCGCCGCTCGAGCTGCTCGGCCGCCAAGGAATCGAACTTGCGATCGGAAAATTCCGCGATCAAATGCAAGCCCGCAGCATCGCCCGTTATTTTCACCCCACCGCCGAACGTTGCGTTCAGGGAGTCGATGAGACGTTTTCTTTTTCTGCTATAGATGCGTTTCATACGGGCGATATGGCGTTCCAAGTGCCGATCCGCGATGAATCTCGCGAGCGTGATCTGCGGCAAGGTAGGGCAGTGAATATCCGTCAGCTGCTTCAAACGAAGGAGCGGAGCAAGCAAATCCTGCGGTACGACCATATAACCGAGCCGCAGTGAAGGGAACAAGTTTTTGCTGAACGTTCCGACATAGATCACGCGTTCCGAGTCCAGTTCTCTCAAGGCGCGAACCGGCATACCCGCATAGCGAAATTCGCTGTCGTAATCGTCTTCGATCAAATAGCAGCCGGTTTGCCGGGCGAATTCCAGGAGTTGGATACGCCGTCCGATAGAGAGAATGCTGCCGAGCGGAAATTGATGTGATGGCGTGACGAAGACGCATTTCGGTATCGGTGCCGTCGGCAGTGCTTCAACTCGTAAACCGTGTTCATCGACGGGAACCGGTAGGATCTCGGCGCCGGTCGACGCAAAGATTTGATAAATGAAGGGTGCCGTAGGATCCTCCGTCGCGACCGCGTCGCCAGGCTTCAACAAAAGCCGGCATAACAGGTCGATGGCTTGGGTTGCTCCGGCAGTGACCACCACTTGCCGAGGGGAACAACGGATCCCCTTGGTCTGAAGCAAGAAACGGCATATGTTCGCGCGAAGCTCTCCATTCCCCGCAGGATCTTCCTCGTATCCATAATCCGCTGTATGCAAGCGATCGAATATGGAGAGCGCGGTTTCTTTCCACTTTTTGTACGGGATGTGCTCCAGGGCAGGAAAGCTCGGGCGAAAATCAATACCATGGAAACGTGCCGGATTTTTCGGAAGCTCGGCTAAATCGCCGGATTCAACCGTTTCATCGAGTTGAACCTGGAAGGGCCTTTCTTGTCCCAGATCCGCAACATAAGTTCCGGAGCCTTGACGGCCTTCCAAATATCCTTCGGCGATGAGCTGCTCGTACACTTCCACGATGATAGAGCGCGACACGCCGAATTCGCTTGCCAGATCTCTGGTTGAGGGGAGCCGATCCCCGGCTGTATATCGATTTTGTAAAATCCGTTCCCGCAGTAAGTCGTAAATTTGTTTCGTTTTCGTATCGGCTGCTTCAGGAAAAGAACGGTTGATCATGGTATGCCATCCCTTCGATTGAAATTGGTATGGTCATAATGACAAAAAAGTGGACCTAATCGATTCCAATTTATTTTGCTAGCATGGAAATGTCAATATGCGTTGTTGGGAAACGACGAAAGATTGTTATGAGAAAGAGCGAAAGATGGGATGTGGACAAGATGAAAATTTTCGTTGCAGGTTCCACGGGCGTGGTCGGCCGTTTGCTGCTGCCCAAGCTCGTACATGCCGGTCACGAAGTCGTGGGGATGACCCATGCCGCGGAGCGCAAGCCGCTGATCCGTGCGTTAGGCGCCGAGGCGATGATCGTCGATGTATTCGATCGAGACGAGGTGCGTGCGGCTGTCGAGGACATTCGGCCGGACGTCATCATTCATCAGCTGACTTCTCTAAGTCAATGGAACGTCGAAGAGAACGCGAGGATCCGAATCGAGGGAACCCGGAATTTGGTCGATGCGGCCCATGCCGCCGGCGTTCGGCGAATGATCGCGCAAAGCATCGCATGGGCATACGAATCCGGCAATCATCCTGCGACGGAAGAGGTTCCGTTGGACGTCGAGGCCCCCATGCCGAGAAAACAGACCATTAACGGCGTCGTCGCCTTGGAGAAGGCGGTTGCCGAAATTCCGCATCACGTCATTCTCCGGTACGGCATGTTCTACGGTCCCGGCACCTGGTACGGTGCCGACGGCATGATGGCGGACAAAGCGCGGAATCGCCAATTGCCGGCGACAGACGGTGTCACCTCATTCCTTCACGTTGAGGATGCCGCGAACGCAGCCTTGCTGGCGCTCGATTGGCCAAACGGCCCGGTCAACATCGTCGATGACGAGCCCGCCGCAGGTACAGAGTGGCTGCCGGTCTACTCCGAAGCCCTGCAAGCCCCCATTCCGGAATACCAACCGGGAAAAAGCGGATGGGAACGCGGCGCGTCGAATGCCAAAGCGCGGAACGAGTACGGGTGGACCCCTCTTTTTCCGACTTGGAGGTCGGGGTTCACGAAAGGGACGATCCGGGAGGAGGAATGACAGGCGCGGTCGGCGGGGATCAGTTAAACCGGCTGCCATCGAGCAGGGAGGGTGCTAACTGGGGGAGGAACCGTTCGCTCATGAATAAACGCCACTACGTTCACGGTTCTCGTAGTGGCGTTTTGCTATGGAGCCTAACCCTGCCAACCCGTTTCACGAGCTCTGCTTTTCGCTTTCGCCCGACGGTGCACACGTAGATGAGACCGCTGAGGCCTACAAGGCATGCGAAAACGAGCAGCAGGTTGCTGTAGAGATGCGCTTCCGCCCGATGAACGCACGGTAGGAACTGCACAGCAACCCGAACTGTTCGGCGATTTTCGGCGTGGAAACATTACATACCGTTTCGTTCAACACCGAGAAAAAACGATATAGATGACTAAAAGAGCGAGCTCCAGCTAGTGCGGCAACGGCACGCCTTACAAAACAGGGAGCTTCTTCCCTGATGGATCAATGTCCGGGCGACAGACGCTCTCTCAGGTACTGTCCGGTGTAAGACGACTCGATATGCTGCAGCTCTTCAGGCGTCCCTTGCGCTATAACGTTTCCACCCGATTTGCCGCCTTCTGGCCCGAAGTCGATGATCCAATCGGCAGCGCATATGACATCCAGATGATGCTCGATCACAATGACTGTATGCCCTTGGTCAATCAGCTTGTTCAGAAAAGCGATGAGCCGTTCAACATCCGCCGGATGCAGCCCTGTCGTCGGTTCATCCAGTAAAAACAGCGTGTGGCTGCCCCCGTTCTTCCCGAGCTCTCTGGACAATTTCATCCTCTGCGCTTCTCCGCCGGATAATGTGCTTGTAGGCTGACCGAGTTTTATATAATGGAGGCCCACTTCGATAAGCAGCTCCAGCTTGCTCCTAATTTCCTTCTGTTCCCTAAATAGCGGAAGGCATTCCTCTACGGTCAAATCCAACACGTCGGAGATGCTGTATCCTTGATATTTCACTTCAAGAACGTCTTTCTTGAACCTTTTGCCGTTACAGGCAGGACATTTCACTTCGACATCGGGCAGAAAATGCATGTCCATCTGTAGCGCACCAAGACCTTTGCATTTCTCGCATCGGCCCCCGGCCGTGTTGAACGAAAAATGCTTGGCCGTCAGTTTCCGCCGTTTGGCATCCGGCAGCCCGGCGTAGAGGGCGCGGATCATCGTGAACAAATCCGTGTAGGTCGCGATATTCGAGCGGGAGATTTTGCCGACAGGTTCTTGGTGAACCGTGATCAATTTGCTTATATGCTCCATTCCGCTAACGCGCCCATCCGAGTGCCCCTGCTGGATCGCTTGTTCCACCACATCGAATAAAAAGGTGGATTTCCCCGAACCGGAAACACCGGTAATCGCAACGAACCGATGCAGCGGAATGGACACGGTCACATTTTTCAAATTATGCTCCGACGCATTCCTAACCACAAGAGATTGGTCGCCACCCGTTCGCCTGGGAGCGCCGCGATAGGGTGTTTGCGAAAACAAATATGGTCCTGTAACGGATGAAGGGGTGCGCTGCAGCTCCCGGGGCGACCCCGCTCCTACGACATAGCCGCCGTCCTTGCCTGCTTTCGGCCCGATATCGATGATGTAGTCGGCCTGTTCCATCACATCGATATCGTGTTCGATGAGCAGCACGGTATTGCCCAAATCCCGAAGACGCTTCAGCGCTGCCAGCAGCTTGTGCGAATCCCTCGGATGCAGCCCGGTCGTCGGCTCATCCAGAATGTACAGTACCCCGGTTAACCCCGATCCGAGCAAGGAGGCGATCCGCAGCCGCTGCGCTTCTCCCCCTGACAGGGAAACCGCGGGCCGGGACAGCGTCAAGTAGGAAAGACCGATATCGAGATACCGCCGGATCCGTTCTGTTAAATCCTGAAGAATAGGTTGAAGGATCACATTCGCTTCTTCGCTGAGTTTCGACTGCAGCCGCTGCAGCCAATCCCACAGCTCATCAAGAGCGTAGTCGCTAACCTCTACGATCGATACGCCGTCAAGCGTAACCGCACGGCTTTCTTTCTTCAGTCGTGTGCCTTGGCATTCTTCGCATGTCTGCGTGGCGAAATAAGCAGTCCACTTTTTGCGACTTTCTTCATCGTTCAGGGCTTCATGGTATCTTTTCTGAAATGCGGTGATGATCCCTTCGAATTTGCCCTTTCCGACTGTTTTCGGTGGCTTTTTTCCCGGGAACATCGCCTGAAAGGGCTCGCTGAAAACGCCGTAAAATAAAAGCGTGCGCTGCACTTCGTTAAAGTCTTTGATCGGGATATTGACGTCAAATTCGAAGCCGTAGTGAGCCGCCGCCGATTGCAGAGAGTCCATATAGTACGGGAGTATGAAGTCTGTATCCCATGCTTTGACTCCGCCTTGAGCGATGCTCAGCTCTTCATCGAAAATCGCCTGCTGTTTCATCCGGCTTGTAAATCCCAGTCCCCCGCAAGATTGGCAGGCCCCCTGCGCTTTATTGAAGGAAAAATGAGCCATCGTCAGTTCGGGAAGCTTGTGCCGACAGTAAGGGCACTCAACGATACGGTCTTCATCACTTTCTTCCTCCAATAACCGATCGCTTTCCTTATCGGGAGACGACAGGCTGATCTGCCGTTCAAAAACCGGCTTCACCTGCCGCCCGCAGGAAGGGCAGGGGCGTTCGCCAAGGCGTGCGAACAGCACCCGAAGGTAAGTATAAATCTCGGTCACGGTACCGACGGTGGACCGCGGATTGCGATTGTTATTATGCTGCCCGATGCTGATGGAAGGAGACAATCCGGTTATGGAGTCGACGTTAGGCTTGTTTAAATAATCGGTGACCATCCCCATCGATTCCATGTATTGTCTCTGGCATTCTTTTTGCAGTGTATGCATGGCGATCGACGATTTGCCGGAACCGGAAACCCCCGTTAACACAATGAGCTTATATTTGGGGATGCCCAGAGAGATATTTTTCAAATTGTTCTCGCGGGCGCCCCGTATTTCAATGATATCCTTCATATTTTCTCACCTGCCTGTGAGCGGAGTCCGTAATGAAATGGGATGCACCCTCCCCGCAATATCGGAAAGTATCGTACGATGTTTCTTTGTTTTTCGCTCAAGCGGATCGTCTCCTTTTCTTTTACGGTTTTATTACTGCAATCGCAGTGTAGCAAATGTAATATGACAACAGCTGTCATATTACTGTAGTACAATGAAAAATATCTGCGTTATCGATTCAGTAAGGAGGGATCAACCTGAGAGCGGATCGGCTGCTTTCCATTCTGTTATTGCTGCAAAACCATGGAAGAATGACGTCGCGGGAGCTAGCGGAAAAGCTGGAGGTATCGGAGCGAACCATCTTTCGCGATATGGAGGCATTAAGCGCGGCGGGCATACCCGTCTACGCCGAGCGTGGCTCTGGAGGCGGGTGGGCTTTATCGGAAGGTTATCGGACCAATTTGACAGGGATGAAGACGGAGGAAATTTTTTCTCTGCTGCTCTCCAATCCGTCCAATTTGCTGGACGACCTTGGCATTAAGGACGATTTTGAAACCGCCTTTCAAAAATTGTTGGCAGCATCTCCTACGACAATAAGGAAGAATGCCGAATTAGTGCGGCAGCGGATTCTTATTGACGGGGTCGGTTGGCACCAGTCGCAGGAATCGTTCGCGCATTTATCGACCGTCCAGGAAGCTGTCTGGGAAGAGCGGAAGCTGTACATGCAGTACCGCAAGGAAGAAGAGATCGTAGAACGGATTATCCATCCGCTTGGCATCGTCGCTAAGAGAAACGTCTGGTATTTGGTCGCTGAATCGGGCGGAGACATGCGCACGTACCGCATTTCGCGCCTTATTAACGCCCGCATGTTGGAAGAAACGTTCGAGCGGCCGGTCGGCTTCGATCTGGAAAGGTATTGGGAGCAATCTACGGACCGGTTCAAGAAGAATCTGCCCCGTTATCCAGCTCGGTTGAGGATCAATGAGAAGTTGCGTTCCCGCATTGGACAAGAGCGGTATGCCAAAATTATGCGCAGCCTGGAAGCATCGGAAGGGAGCGGATGGTTGGAGCTGGACATCGAGTTCGAGACGCTGGAATCCGCCTGCGAAATCATTCTCAGCTACGGACCTCTTGTTGAAGTTCTGGCACCGGAGGAATTACGGGCGAAGGTTGTGTCCGAAGTGAAAGCTATCGCGTCGATCTATGGGGGCACCCTCTCGTTTCCCCCGCCTCTAAGCGAAGCGTAGGCGGGGGAGGATGTCAATCCCTTCTATGAAAGGCAGCCGGCCGCCCTTGCAAGCCTGTTCATTTTGTTTAGAACGATAATATAGGATCAATCGGCAGAGGTGTCGGCATAAGAAGCATTCGCTTTTGAATATTACCAAACAGCGGGGTTTTAGCCAGCATCGTGATTGCTATCGGCCTGACCCTTCTCAATATAGGCGAATCCACCATCACTTTTTCAATCTTCATTTGAAACGCATGAATCCTCCTGATCTCCGGTTCGCGTATCACTTGGACCTGGTTAAGCATTTCAGCGGAAAAATTATTTTCTCTCATCGCTCGAACGATCACATCCGCAGCAATGACCGCTGTTGCGCAGGAGAGAGAGACGCCCACCGCACCGATCGGAGTTGAGCAATGCGCGGCATCGCCAATGAGGAGGCATCCGTCTTTCGCCCATTGTTTTACCATAAAAAGCTTCGATTGGAGGGGAGTAAACGGTCTAAAATCTTTTAAAGAGGAGACAAACTCTTGGAAGTATGGATGGATATTAACGATCGTTCGCTTAAAATCTTCTATCCCTTTCTGCTTGCTCATTTCCCATTCTTCCTTCTTGAAAGCAATTCCCACCTGTAATTGATTCCCGTATTTCGAACCCATGATGCAGGTTGGGCCGTTCGAGATTTGAAAACGCAGCATACGTTCCCAATGCTCCGGATGATCTATTGTAAACCAGATTAGGTCCATATTGTATTGCTCATACTCGATTTCAAAGTCAGTTAATCGACGTAAAGTGGAGAACCTTCCGTCTGCTCCAACCGTAATTTTAGCGCGAATTTCGACATCTTCTCCCCCTCTTTTAACGGTCACGCCTTTGACAATACCGTCGTCAACAATCAGATTATTTACACTGGAATGAAACGACATTTCAAACGAGGGAAAAGTGACTGCTTTTTCATACAAAGCTTGCAGCAGGATCGGCTGTGGCATTGAAATGGCGTAGGGGCTGCTGGCATGGATGTTCTGGAAGTTAATGGTCCCTATGCGGCGGTCATGGACATAAAAAGCGCCCTCCTTTAGTTTTTCATGCGGAAATTGCTCGATGTACTCTTTGAGACCAAGTTGTTCCAGCATTTGTAGAAAACGAGGCTGCAATATTTCCCCGCGATATTCGCGTTCAAAGTTTTTTTGTCGCTCCAGGACATGGACCCGAATATTTTGTTTGGCCAGCAGTAGACCTAGAAGCATTCCAGCGGGACCGCCCCCCACAATGCAGACGTCGGTTTCTAGATTTTTCATTCATCATCGTCCCTTTCTCTGATTAAGTTCCCTTCTAGAACAAGGGTCAGCACATTCTGAAACACGCTTTCGTACGTATTTCCGGAGGTCAATAAATAATCGGGGTCAGTCAAACTCTCGATAGCGGCGAGTATTACGTTCACCACGAATGTCTGATCCATATCCTTGCGAAATACGTGATCTTGCACACCCTGTTGAAAAAGTTCACTCAGCTTCCTCAATATAAGATTTTTACGGAAATCCATGAGAAGCTCATAAGCTTCAGGAGCTGTTCGTTTCATATCCAGGACCGCGGATTTTTTCACCGTACCTAGCCGCTTCCCTACTACAAAAATAAACTGGTTGACTTTTTGTAAAAAATCGAGTTCGGTGTTATTTATGATCCGCTCGATATCATCAAGCTGCTCTCGATAGAAGTTTGAAACGACCTCATGAAGCAACGCTTCCTTTTTCGGGAAATATTTGTACAAAGTTGATTTGCTCATGCCAAGTTCATACGCGATTTGGTCGGTAGAAACCTTCGAAAAACCGATCGTCAAAAATTGCTTTGCAGCGAAGCTAACTATTTTCTCTTTCGTCTTTTCCTCTTGCAATATATACCACCCCTTCGAACCTTAAGTACTAAATTAGTTTTTTCAGTACTCTTAGTACCATAATATTACTGTTTATTGGGAATTATTTCAATATTTAATTTTATTTTTTTAAAATGCGCCGCGCACGTTGAATATTTTTCTCCATCGACTCCATTACAACCGAATACCACTAACTCCTTCAGTTCACAGTGCTCCATGTTGCGGAAGTACTCCGTTTGGGAAAGTACGGAAAACGGTTCTCCGTCGATCTTATCTAAAGAGAATAATCGTAAGGTACTGCCCCTATCAAAAAATGCACCATTCGCTTGTTCTCTCAGCCACTTTTTATATGTCGTTGGCAATGGAACTCCTATGTGAATGGTGGAGCATAGCGGGAAGTCTGAATCCCGATTAACTTGCTGACGAAGCCAACTCACGATGCAGACCGCTTATAACACGTCCTCCGACACCCTCAGCAGCGAAAGCTCGCGAAGAAGCTGCCAGTGCTCATAGTCCGGATAGATGTCGGCGACGACGTCGACGGTATTGTTCTCTTTGCGTTCAACGTGGAATGGGAACCCAGTCGGTATCAATTTGAAAGCTTACATTCTCAAAGATGTTGTCGTAACTGCCGTCATAAGCAAACGTCAGGTTCGTTACCTTGATCAATGACATGTGTCGGCAACCTCCTTTGTCAAAATAAAAAATTGCAGGGTATGAAAAGGATATATTTTCTGAGTGAAAAGAATAAGGTAACTTCTTGCCAAAAAGAATAAAACAAATCCTGCGTTTGCAATATCCGATAAATGGCAACCCAAAACCTCCGAAATTTTTTGACAGGTGATGGCATTTGCACTACAATATAATCCATACTAAACATATATGAATTATCCGGAAGGAATGGTTAATCATGTCACAGGTCAATGGATCTTTGCGAAGGGCGATTTGGATCGGGACATTATCAGTCTTGTTACTGGTGCTGAGTGCAGGATGCTCTGGAGCAAAGAATGCTCCTGATCAAAATAACGGCGTTTCGCAAAGTGCGAACCAAGCCGCAAATGAGGGTGCAAATAAAGAGGAGCCTGCAGCGGGAGGCACTTTCGTCTATGGACGTCCGGCTTCCGTCACCTCATTTGACTTGCATAATCAAATTACGGCAAACAATGCTTTTGCGATTGACAAAGTATTTGAATCTTTGGTTGCTTTTGATAGCAAAGGCAAGATTGTGGACTGGCTCGCCAAGTCACATAGCATAAGTGAGGACGGCTTGACGTATACGTTTGAGTTGCGTGACGGCTTGAAATTTTCGAACGGTACTGATGTTACTGCGGAGGATGCCGTATTCTCGTTGAATCGACATTTGAAGGTTGGCGGCCCGCTGGCGATAGCGGCAAAGGTAGATAGCGTTAAAGCGAAGGATAACAAAACGCTTGTCATTACGCTGAAAGAGCCATATACACCGTTTCTCTCCGAGCTGTCCAACTTCTCCAACGGTATTCTTCCGAATAATTTTGGCGGAGTTTCCGAAGAAGAATTTTTCAAGAAACCTGTAGGTACGGGGCCTTTCGTTGTTGAAAAGTGGGACCCTGCAGGAGATCTGACTTTTAGCAAAAACCCAAACTATTGGCAAACTGGAAAACCATTTATTGACAAGCTCGTTTACAAGCTGATTGAAGACGACAGCCAAGCCATCAACCAACTGAAGGCGGGAGAAGTGAATGCAATTGAATCATTGGCTCTGCAAAATGCCAATGAGATCAAGAATGGCGCTGAAACGAAAGTCGTGACCAACGGTAGCTGGGTAACAGAGCAATTGTTCTTCAATACGCTGGATGAACATTTTGCTGATGTGCATGTCCGCCGTGCCCTGGCTCTGGCGCTTGATCGTGAAGGCTTGACCAAGGCGCTTACCTTTGGCTATGCACAGACTGCAAATTCATTGCTGCCAACAACAATTCCTTATAACGCAAATGATACGATCAAGGCACTGAACTTTGATGTAACCGCGGCCAAGGAGGAGCTTGCCAAATCCAAGTTCCCTAATGGGTTCACTACAAAATTGCTTGTAGCGTCCGGTAATAGCACAAGAGCCCAAGAGGCGCAAATTATTCAGGCAGCAGGTCAAGCGATCGGGATCAAGATTGAAATTGAATCGGTTGAACTGGCCACGTTCCGTGAGCGTTTCTTTGCCTATGATTTCTCGGCAATGCTAAACAGCGGTCAGGCCGACTCTCCGGAAGCGAACTCGATTATTGCTTTCCAAACAGATCCAAACGGTTTCAGTAAATCGTATTGGACGCATTACACGAATGACGATGTAACCAAGCTTCTCTATGAAGGCCAAAAAACACCAGATGGTAATGAACGCGCGAAAATCTATTCAACGCTGCTGCAAACTCTGGCAGATGAAGTGCCTTACATTCCGCTGTATTACCCAGAAATTTTGAAAGGAATTCGCTCTTCAGTCGATGGCATCGTTGTGTTACCTAACGGCAGCATTCGTTTTGAAGATGTTCGCATTGGCAAATGATGAACTCCAACACGACGTTACATCAATCGAAAGGAAGAAAAGGATCATCTCATTGGCTGCTGATCGCTCTTGTGAGAGCGTTGGCAGTCATCCTTTGCGTAATGATAGCAGTCTTTTTCATCATCCGAATCGTGCCGGGGGACCCCGCAAAAATGATTTTGGGAGAATACAGTACGCCTGAGGCCATCGAGAGTATGCACCATACTCTCGGGCTGGATCTCCCTTTATGGGAACAATTCATCCAGTTTCTGAAGACGATGGTTACCCAAGGGGATACCGGCAATTCCATTATTACGGAAACCTCTGTAAGAGAGCTGATCGCCGAACGCGCCCCCGTTACTTTGCTGCTCATTGTGATGGCTTGTGTTGCGATGATTATCATTTCCATTCTGCTCGCTGCATTCGCAGCCACGCACAAGGATAAGCTGCTGGATCATCTTGTACGTATTTTTCCTGCAATAACTTTGGGTATGCCCATTTTCTGGGTTGGCTTACTTCTCATTCTGCTTTTTAGTGTCCATCTTCGCTGGTTTCCAGTTGGGGGCGTCGGCGAAGGGTGGCTCGGAACCTTGTACAGTCTTACGCTTCCGGCAGTTACCGTTGCTTTTTCGCAGATTCCTACTTTGGTTCGGTCTCTGCGAGCACAGATGCTGGAAGTGTTGGAATCCGACTTTGTCGTTACATTGAAGGCTGCGGGAATACCAAACAGGATTATTCTGTTTAAACATGTGCTGCGCAACGCTGCGCTACCCACGCTCATGCTTCTTAGCGTAAACATTTCTTATTTGATCGGCGGCACACTGGTTATCGAACAGGTATTTGGCATCAAAGGGATTGGCAGCTTGCTGTTTACTTCCATTTCGAAACGGGATTTTCCCGTTATACAAGGAATTGCGCTTTACTGTGCGCTATCTGTTGTGATCATCAGCCTTCTGACAGAGATCATTTCCAGATGGCTCGATCCCAGAACGAAAGGAAACCCATGAAACCTATAACAATCGAACCCTTATTGTATGAGGCGAGCCAGAAGACAAACATCGTAAAACGAATCTGGAATACCCCTTCTTTATTGGCCGGCTGCATCATGCTTGCAGTGCTGATCATCTTGGCTGTGTTCATTCCGTTTATGAGTCCGTACCAACCCTCGGAGCAGAATTTGAGCGCCTTTTTACAGCCCCCTTCCGCCGAACATTGGCTGGGAACAGATCAACTGGGACGTGATTTATTTACGAGATTGATCTATGCTGCAAGAACCGATTTGACAATCATGGTATTGGCTGAAATTGTCCCATTCTGCACCGGAGTATTTTTGGGAATGCTTGCGGGCTATTACGGAAAATGGATCGATACGGTCATTACTCTGCTCACGGATACGTTAATCGCTTTTCCTTTTTATCTGATCGTGATTATCGTGGCCTTTGCCAGCGGAGCAGGCCAAAGGGGCATTTATATCACGTTCATGCTGGTAGGCTGGATTGTTTTTGCCCGTGTCGTCAAAGGTCTGAGCGCCACGTTTCGCAAACAGGAATGGGTAGCTTCAGCCGAGACATTAGGGCTGTCTGGACCAAGAATTATCCTGCGCCACATCCTGCCTAATGTGCTGCCTCAAGCGGTTGTCGTGCTTATGACAGATATGGTTGGGCTGCTAGTGGTCATTGTTACGCTTGGTTATCTGGGCATCGGCATTACTCCGCCAACGCCGGACTGGGGGACAATGATTTCGGATGGGCAACCCTTCATCACGACAGCTTGGTGGCTTTCGGCAGTCCCGGGATTTGCAGTGGTGTATGTGGGGATTGCTTTGTCTCTTGTGGGTGACGGTTTGGCAGACATATGGAGGAAAAAATGATTTCTACAAGCCCTATTTTGGAAGTAGAGGCACTATCGCTGGCAAGCAAGTCAAATGCAAAATTAGTTGATCATGTTAGCTTTTCACTCGGCAAGGGAGAGAGTCTCGGATTAGTAGGCGAATCGGGTTCCGGAAAATCCCTTACGCTGCGTGCGATTCTGGGACTGCTTCCACATGGTATTAAACAGATTGGAGGAACCGTTAAGAAAGGAGCAAGCAGCGCGATGGTTTTTCAAGACCCAAGAGGGGCGCTGGATCCGCTCTGTCCGGTCGTCAAGCAGCTATCGGAAGTTGTTTATTACAGACAAAGAGTAGGTCGAAAGGCTTCGCGTATCATCGCGCTGGAATTGCTCGAAATGCTCGGGCTCCCGGATTCTTTACAGAAATCGGACCGGTATCCGAGCCAGCTTTCGGGAGGTCAGTGTCAACGGGTAGTCATCGCCATGGCCTTGGCGTGCAAGCCGGGTATTTTGCTCTGTGATGAGCCGACAACAGCGCTGGACGTAACCGTTCAACGGCAAATTATAGAGACGATCACTCGTCTGCAGCATGAACTTGGTTTTGCCATGGTATTTGTTACGCATAATCTTGCTATTGCAGCTTCTTTATGCTCAAAGCTGTGTGTGATGAAAGCGGGGCAGATTGTGGAGGAAGGCAATACCCTTCGACTTTTACAAAAGCCGACGAATCCTTACACACAGATGCTGATTGATTCGGTGCTTCCTCTGCCGGAGCTTGAAGGGAATGGACATTCATGGAATTAGCCTTGCAAGTGAAAGATGTAACCGTTCGCTACGGCGAGTTTACTGCGCTCGACCGCATCAATCTGAATCTGCAACCCCATACCACTCTTGGCCTTGTCGGTGAGTCTGGATCGGGCAAATCCACTCTGTCACGGGTCATAGCCGGGTTGATCGCTCCCGATGAGGGGCAGCTACTGCTGGGTACACAAGAATTAAAAAAGAAGCGAAGCCGTGAACAGCGCAAAATGATTCAAATGATTTTTCAAAATCCAGACGCATCGTTGAATCCCAGGCATTCCATCAGGCAGATTCTTTCCGAAGCACTGTTGTTTCATAACATTGTGGAACGCAATCAGGTCGAGAAAAGATGCAAAGAGCTTTTGAATCTCGTTCACCTGGAAGCAAGCGCCTTGGATCGATTCCCTCACGAATTCTCTGGCGGTCAGCGTCAACGGATCGCGATCGCACGTGCATTGAGCGTTGAGCCGAACATTCTGATCGCGGATGAACCGACGAGCGCATTGGATGTTTCCGTACAGCTCAGTGTGCTCGAACTGTTACACACACTTACATCCGAACTCAATCTTACCATGCTGTTTATCTCCCATGATCTGGGGGTCATCCATGCCATTTGTGATACGGTAGCGGTCATGCAGCAGGGGAAACTTGTTGAGCATAGTCCCAAAGACCAGTTCTTCACTCGCCCTGCAACGGCGTACAGCTACGAGCTGCTGTCCGCAGTTCCGAAAATGCCGAAACCAAGTACAATAGGAGGTCTTTATGAACCGTGAGTATAAAGGATTTGTGCCACTTTCTCTGTCTGAGTTCGATACGCTTACACAGTTGCTCTCCAGACTCTTGTCTACACAACATCCCCCGGTCATTATCCCGGGAGAAGCGATCTTGGGAATTGAGGCGGTGGCTGCAGGGATAGCTGCGCCTGGCCGCACCTTTGTAAATGTGGTGACGGGCCCCTATGGAACTTTATTTGGAAAATGGCTTGAACGCAGCGGAGCGACGGTTGTTGAAGTGAAGGTCCCTTTTGATGAAGTAGTTACAGCAGAGGAGATCGCTGAAGCGATTGAACGGTTTAACCCATGCGCCGTATCCTTCGTTCAGGCTGAAGTGGTTACAGGCGGTTCGAATCCCGCCAAAGAAATATGCAGGATTGCACGCGACTTTAACATCATTACGGTGACGGACTCTGTTTCCGCTGTCGGAGGCGAGGCCCTGCTGATTGATGAGTGGGGAGTGGATTTTGCCATTATTGGCGCGCAAAAAGCGCTGGCCGGGCCTAATGGCGTCAGCGCGGTAAGCATTTCACCACGCGGTTGGGAATTCCTTTCGTCCAATGAATATGCGCCGCGTAATTCCATTCTGTCCTTGCTCGATCTGAAACCATCGCGCAATGGCGCTGAGCCGCTACGGGTTCCCTACAACATTCCAACGCTGGAGGCCAGAGCCCTGATCCAGGCATTAAACCGAATCGAGGAAGAAGGTTTGGAGCAGGTGATCAAGCGTCATGAATTGGCTGCAGCCTCGACCGTGGCCGGCATCAAAGCCTTGGGTCTTGATCCTTGGCAGAAGGATAGCAGGCACTTTTCCACGCTGACTACGACCGTTCGGATAGCTGGGGAGCAGAATTTGCATATCGATCAGCCTATTGGAATCGTAGCTCCCGGAGACGGGGATTTATTTGGTCAACTTCTGCGAATCAACCATTTTGGAGCGGACGCTAACCAGCAAAGCGTGGAGGAAGCCATCTCGACACTCGCCCAATTATTGAAGAAAGACCCCGATCTCGCCTTACAGGCAGTTCAACTGATTTGGGAGAATGAACATGATAAATGAACATCCACAACAACAAACATTCCATCGTATTTTTATCGCAGGTATTGAAGGGAAACGCTTCGATATCGCGATTCAGGATGGTCGATTTGTATCGATTGTTGAAACGGAACCGCATCCGGATCAGCCATCTCAACCAGGCAAAGATATATGGATAAGTCCTGGGGTTATTGATCTTCATACGCATCTGGCCTGGACAGACTTTGACCATGCCGATCAAATAAAACGCGACAGCCGCGAGATCGAAATTATGCAGGCGCAAGCTTTTGAAGCAACACTGCGGACTGGTGTAACAACGGCGCGCGATGCTGGCGGGCTTCTGCCAAGCACCGTGCAGCATCTAGTTTCGCACTATCAACATCCTTTACGGGTACAAACCAGCAGCTTTATGCTTGGCGCAGCGGATGCCCGAGGTGTTTTGCATCTTGAACAACGAATGGCAGAAATCTTTGATACAGGGGCAGACTGGATCAAAATCATGGCAACAGGCGGTCTTGGAGCACCTGCGGAGAAAGTGCTTGACCCGACTTTTTCGGAGGAAGAGTTCTCTTTCATTGTTCGCCATGCGAAAGCTCACCATAAAAAGGTCATGGTTCATACATGGGGCGGGGTGACGGTAGACTGGTCCATCAAAGCCGGTGTTGAAACGATTGAACACGGCATGTTCCTGACTGAGGATCAGGCTGGCAAACTTGCACAATCTGGAATAGCGCTTGTGCCTACAACATCGATTTATCGCATTGCTTCAGATCCGAAAGGCGTATTGGCTCTGAACGAGGTCATTTGCGATCGAGCTGCCCGTGCCGCCGAAGCCCACTCAAAAGCCATTCATTATGCCAAAAGAGCGGGAGTCCGCATTGGATTCGGTACGGATTATGCCACACCTGCGTTGCATGGCTACAACCTTCAAGAACTGGATACGTTGATTGATTACGGCTTGACTCGCGCAGAAGCTTGGCAATCTGCTACGCAAGGTGCTGCTGAGATTCTGGGAAATGGCAACGAATTAGGGCAAATTGCCGAAGGTTTTCTCGCGGACGCGATTCTTTTTGATACCGATCCGTATCAGGCCCAAAATCCGTCTGAACTGCGGAAGAACATTGTTTCTGTCATTACTAGTAAAAAGGGAATTTAGAGATCTCATTAATGAAATAGGGACGCCCATAGCGCACGTCCCTATTTCGTCCTCAACTTCTCCCTCCCCTCTAGTTTTATAAAGCTTTATCTAACCTCCATTTTCATCTGTTTATTAATGGAAAATGAATAAAATACAGCAATCATCCCGAGTAGGATACTCATGGCTCCAACCCATCCCAAATTCATAACCGAGGTTTGGTTTACCACCCATCCGCCTACCCCCGCACCAACAGCCATTCCGAGCTGAAATATGGAATTATTCATCCCCAGCGATAGTCCAGATGACTCAGGTGAAAGAGAGATAAGATAATATTGCTGTGCCGGCATAGTCATGGTGGCAGATCCGACCCAAAATGCAGAAATAATTAATGCCCCTACGAATGTCGTTGCCGCGAACGAAATCACCGTCAATGCCACTGCGTGAAAAAGCAGACTGACGAGCAAAGTTCAGTAAGTTCCCCTACGATCCGTTCCATATCCTCCGATTCGCGAGCCGGCCACTGCGAAGATCGCATCCTAAAGACGATGTCATATCTTCCGCCAGATGCGAGCCTGAATGCAGTGTCATCGGACAATAGGTCCGGATCCTGAATCCGCACGCCGTCAATGCTTGTAATTTGATAATCGAACCCTTGCAGAAGGTATTTTTGCGAGAGGTTATGCGTGTTGATAATTTTCAAGTTTACCCTTTTTCCAGGCTCCACTTGCTTGAATTGCATTTGATCCTCGGTTCCGAAGGCCATCGTCTTTCCTTGATCAGTTTCCCAATTATGATTGATAATCGTAAATTGTTCATCGTACTCGTCTTTCCAGCCGCTTCTTGGCTCGACAATGAACGATCCGAAGAGCCCCTTCCTCACTTGCTCTGCAGCTTGCTGATGAGAGTGAAACCAATAGGTTCCTTTCTGCATCGCCCGAAATTTATACGTAAAAAACTGCCCTGGTTTGACGACATTCTGGGTCATTCCCGGCACGCCGTCCATCGAGTTCGGCACATTATAGCCATGCCAATGAATCGTCACGCCTTTGTCGATATCCTTGTTGAGCAGCTTCACTTCCACCATATCTCCATATCGCACGCGAAGCTCGGGGGCGATTTCTCCATTGTAGGTCCAGGTATCGATCTTCGCGCCGGAAGCAAGTGTTATTTCCCTCCTCTGCGCGACGAGCTCGAACGTGACATCTGCCGGATCGGAGATATCTCCCGTCAAAGCAGCCACTTCAGTCCAATTGGAAGGATTGGATTGACCGCACATCTGATAGGCTGACATCCTCGTAGGCGTTCCGCCCCCTTCATCAATCAGATGATGGTTCATCATATCGGAGGCTTCCGGCAATTTGGATAAATCCGCTGCCAACAAGACATTAACAACAATGACTACGACCGTAGCAATTGCCGTTATAGCGGTCATCACAGCGAACTTAATCAACCTTTTCCAAAATGGATGCAGGATGAACCCCCTTCGTAAGACCACAAGATATCTTCTCAGGATGAAGAAAGCGGGTACGACCAGAATAAGCAGCAACAGAACAGGTCTTTGCACGATTTCAAATAAACTCGGCATAACCGCTTGCGCGAAAATATTGCTGACAGCATTTATGCCGGAAGCGAATGCAGCTGCATAGACCGGAATAATCAGCAGGGGGTCCATTGTCTTGGCCAACGTCACTGACGATAATGGTTCTTGATTTGATTCGCCTAGACGCCTTGCCCGTGACAATGTGAAAACAACGACTGGCATATAACCGATTAGCGTGACGGGAACCATTCCCTTGATGGTCCCTTCAATGAGTAGCCAGTCATTTTGAATAAAACCAAAGCTGAGCAGAGCTCCCCATAACCCTGCGATTGTGAGAGCGATGTAGATGATCCCCATCAGAACCATTCTCCAGAGCCTTAGGCGCCGGTTATTTTTCGCATAAGGAAGCATCGTAATCAATAATCCGGCAATAGACCATATAATCGCCATTAGGAATGTCAAAATCATATTGGAAAAATTGTGGAACAACTCAAAAACCCTTTCGCGCTATGATTTGGATTTGTTAAGCTTTGGTTTGATTTTGCCGAATGGTTTGAAATAAGAGATCGCCGTCATAAAAGCAAGCGCGATGATGTTTGCGATAGCGCCTCCGAGTAGGGAATAGCTTTTATCGAGGAATGCTGCATTAACCAGGGCAAGAGACCTTCCCTGGTCCGCTTCGCGAAGGAGCTGAGATAACCATGGGCTCATATATGCGATTCCGAGTAAAATTAAAAGTATCGTCAAGACGAGTTTGGCTACAATCCAGTAATAATTAAATAGTCCCCAGTTGGTCCACAGTGACAGCGCGAGACCTGATAACAAGGCGACAAGCGCGGTATAGCGAATCAAGACGACATCGACCAAATGCATGTTTTCAAGGGTGTAATAAAGCTGCTCTCCATTATCCGAGTTCAGCATATACAACCCGAGCATAAACATACAAAAAACGCCGCCGAACCAACTTATTATCGAAATGACATGAATCGTAATCAACAATTGCTTCTTTTTCAAAGATAATCTGTAGCGCATTGATCTAATCCTCCTATATCGTGTTTGTAACAGGCTTAAAATCATGCTAACACCAGAATGTTGCGAACTTGTGGAGACATTTTTGAGAGGTTGTGATGCTACCGTTCGTCGTATCAAGTTGTTGTATAATAAAATGCAGTTAAACCGGGAACACGAAAAACGGAAAAATGAGCGAGGGGCAAAAATGGGGATCAAAGTTCTAATCATCGAAGATGAGGAGAAAATATTGTCGTTGATGGAAGATTTCCTTCAGACGGAGGGCTACGATATTGTTACCGCCAGGGATGGGGAAACCGCGGTCAGTCGATTTAAGGAGCACAAGCCGGATATCGTCATTCTGGATTGGATGCTGCCGCAAATGAACGGTCTGGATGTGTGCCGTTACTTCCGGCAAATCGGAGAGCCGGGAATTATTATGGTAACGGCCAAAACGGAGGAAACGGACAAAATCGTCGGCCTAGAGATGGGCGCGGACGATTACTTAACAAAGCCTTTCAGCCTAAGAGAGCTTTCCGCTCGTATCCGATCCTTATTGCGGAGAATGAACAGAAGTAACATCGGCGAACAGAGCAATGTGCTCCGCCGAGGCGATTTGACGATTTACGAGGAGAGCTTGCAAGCCTATAGAAGAGATCAGGAGCTACGGCTAACCCCGACCGAATTCAAGCTCCTTCATATGCTGGCGGCGAAGCCTGGCCGGGTATACAGCCGAATGCAGCTGCTTCAGCACGCTTTTGAAGAAGAATTCGTCATTGACGAACGGACGGTGGATTCACACATTAGCAAGCTGCGTAAAAAGATCGAGGACAATATCGATCAGCCTGTATACATCCAGACGGTATACGGGTTCGGGTATCGCTTCGGAACGAAACATGAAAATTAGAACGAAGCTGATGCTGTCGATGATCATTCTGATCGTATTCATCCTGCTCAGTCTGCTCGCAGTCACGCATATCCAGTTTTTTATTGTCCGTGATCTTGCGTATTATAATGACAGAGCCGCCTTTCAATTGCTGCAAGAGGAATTTGAACAATATTATGCGGATCACGATGATTCCTGGGAAGGCGTCCATGATGAACAATTTGAACATAGCCACGGCTTTGCCGAGATCGTCTTAGTAGTGGATGGCCAAGTATTGTACCAGCAAGGACAGCTGGACATCAAAAGCATGCAGGCCGATGGTTTTCATATCTCGTTACATGATCATGATCGGAAGATCGGCCGCCTTTTTGTTATGAACGACAGCCAGTACAAAACCTATGAATTTAAGAACATGTGGTATAACATTCTTCCGAATACTCTTCTCGTCTCCCTACTGCTGACTGCTGTTGCCGCTCTGGGCATCATCTTCCTGCTATCCTGGGGGATGACCCGTCCGGTACGCAAAATTGTTGCAGGAATCCATGGGATCAGGCAAGGAGATGCAAACGTGCCTTTCCCTGTCCACAGGAAGGACGAGTTCGGAGCGATCTCAAGAGCGCTTCAGGAGATGAATCACAGCCTTGCCAGCGCAGAACAATCCCGTAAGCAGCTATTATCCGATGTTGCGCATGAATTGAAAACCCCTCTCATGGTTATACAGGGCGAGATAGAGCTTGCTCAGGAAAGAGATGTCCCGCTTACCCAAGAAAAGCTATCGTCTCTGCTCGACGAAGTGTTACGGCTATCCCGGCTGGTTCATGACGTGCTTGATCTATCCAAGCTGGAGGCCGGCGGCACGGAGCTCCGTCCAACAGCTGAGAATATAGTCGAGATGGTCAGCGTGCTGATCGAGAAAACGCAGTTTTTGGCCGAGGATAAGCATATCGGCTTATCCATGCATGCTTCAGAGGATGTGATCGAGGTCTCGGTCGAGAAATCCCGTATTCTTCACGCGCTTTACAATATTTTAATTAATGCGATTCATTATACGAACGAGGGGGGGCAAGTACAGCTTTATGTGGAACGGATGTACAGTCCCGACCGGCAGGATGAAGTTGTCCGGATTGTAATTGAGGATAACGGAGTGGGCATTCCACAGGAAGATCTGCCCTATATATTCAACCGGTTTTACAGGGCCGATCATTCAAGAAGTCGTCCGAACGGCGGTACAGGTCTTGGCCTGGCAATCGCGCAGCAAAACATTGCCGTACACAAAGGCTGGATCGAAGTGCGCAGCGAAGCTGTAAAAGGTACGGCATTCTCGGTATTTTTACCGACAGCAAAAGAGCGTTAAGAGAAAATCTATAAAACCTCCACCCCAGGAGGAAGATTGGCTCGCAACGGATTGCGTGTCAATGCTCGTACCTTTTGCCAGCGGGACAGAACCGCTGACCTCTTCGCTGCCAGCGAAGCGCTCTCCCGCCATTACCTTGAAGGGAATGTTGGCCACACCATATATCAGTTATTTTTTTGAATCTGTTTAATCGCAATCTGTAATAAATCTTTGTTGCCTCTCAGTGATATAATTTATTCATTTAGATACATACAAAAAAGGAGGCTTCGTAATTCATGGCAAATATCGAGCAACTGCAAACGATTCATGTACCCGCTACAGAAATATACAAAGCTTTAACCTCAGCCAAGGGGTTATCTGAAGTGTGGACCCGTGAACTAACGGTCTACCGGTTTAACCCCTTAAAATTTGAGTCTTTCTCCCTTATTCTCG
>NZ_JBJQOQ010000037.1:0-49962 GCF_046036945.1 Brevibacillus sp. B_LB10_24
TTGGAAATCCTTGTTAGATAATTGGTCAGTCGTAGTTTTTTTTTGCCAAAAACGGCTGTTTTTTTTTCAGGATAATTTGTCGTACGATTCTTGGAATACTGATCTAAGGTTTGACAAATTTTATAAAGCCGCCTCCGTATAATGAAGGTCACAAGATCACAGAACGGGTGGTGCAAAGATATGATGAACAAAGGTCAAGTTATTTCACAGTTGAATCATTCCTGGTCGCAAAGAGTAATGAATCACTGGACAGAGGCAATGTCATCATTAGGGGAACGGGTTGCCGAGTTTGTACGCAGGTGGAACCTGCTGCCGATCGCCATGGCGTTTCTGTTGGGACGAGCCTCTATCCTTGATGAACTCTCCCCGTTTATAGTGCCTTATTTTATGGTGATGTACTACATTAGAAGAGATTGCCTGACGGTAAGCGGATTGGCGCTGCTTGCCGGGGCGTTTACCTTATCTGTCCCGATCGGGATTGAAGCAGCCATCAGCCTGGCAGTGGCATTTGCCGCTTGCAAGCTGTCGGAGCGGTTTCGCCGGAAGGACTTTTCCTTTACGCCGCTGATCGTGCTGGTCACGGTCTTTGTCAGTCACCTGCTGTTTGAAGTGATGACCAATCAGATTACGACGTACGGCGTCGTCATGGTAGGCGTGGAATCGGTTCTCAGCTTCGTGCTCACCTTGATCTTTATCCAATCGCTCTCCATTATCCACCTGGCCAAGCCCTACGAACCGTTGAAAAACGAGGAAATCGTCTGTCTGGTCATCCTGCTTGCCTCGCTGATGACGGGGACCGTCGGCTGGATGATTCAGGGGATCTCGATGGAGCATGTTCTCTCACGTTATCTGCTGGTGCTGTTCGCCTTTGTCGGGGGCGGTACGGTAGGGGCAGCGGTAGGAGTCGTCACCGGACTCATCCTGAGCTTGGCTGACGTCAGCGCTTTGCAGCAAATTAACTTGCTGGCCTTTTCCGGGCTGCTCGCCGGTTTGTTGAAAGAAGGCGGAAAACTTGGGGTTTCTGCCGGCCTCCTAATCGGCACTTCCATTATTGCGATTTACGCCGGTGCGGATAACACGCTTTATCCCTCGTTGATTGAAACATCATTGGCAGTCGCTCTCTTCATCGCTACACCCGCCTCTTTATGGAAAAAGGTTTCCCGTTTTATTCCAGGGACCCATGAGAATCTTCAATCTCATCAAGAGTACATGCGGCGGGTACGCGATGTAACAGCGAGCAAGATACAAAAATTTTCCGAGTTGTTTACCCAGCTCTCCCGCAGTTTTGCCCAGACGGCTGAAACGCCGGGCGGGGAGGAACAAGTGGAGGCGTTCCTTGGCGGGGTGACGGAATCAACCTGCCAGCGCTGCTGGAAAAGAGCGCAGTGCTGGGAACGGGACGCTCCGCTTACCTATGAGGCGATGCGGTCAATGATGGAGACTGTACATGAGCAGGGCAGTTTGAAGGGGACACCGCTGCCTAAGGAGTGGGAGAGAAAGTGTGTAAAGACAAGCAAAGTAGTAGCCGCCGTGGAGCGGGAATACGAGCGCCATGTGACGTTCGACCAGCTGAAAAAACAGATTCGCGAGAGCCGCAAGTTGGTGGCTGACCAGCTTTCCGGCGTTTCCCGGGTAATGAGTGATTTTGCCAGAGAAATTAAAAGGGAGGGAATTGAGCTTAGCTTTCAGGAAAAACAGGTATCCCGGGCGCTGGAAGGGCTGGGGCTGTCGATCCGCAGAGTAGATATACACAGTTTGGAGGAGGGGAAGGTTGATATTGAGATCAGCCAGCCTACCTGCTATGGACGGGATGAGTGTGCAAAGGTAGTGGCGCCGATGCTGACGGAGATTTTAGGCGAAAATATCGTTGTGAAAGAACGCCACTGTGACGCATTTCGTGACGGCACCTGCAAAATGTGCCTCAGTTCCGCCAGGACTTTTGAAATCGACATAGGGGTTGCCGGGGCGGCCAAAGGGGGGAAACTGCTGTCCGGCGACAGTTTTAAGACCATGGATCTCGGCAACGGGCAAATGGCTTTGGCGATCAGCGACGGGATGGGCAACGGAGAGCGTGCATTCATGGAGAGCCAGTCGGCTTTGGACATGCTGCAGCAGCTGCTGCAGTCCGGAATTGATGAGAAGCTGGCGATCAAAACGGTCAACGCGGTATTGTCGCTGCGGTCAACAGACGAGATTTTTGCGACCGTCGACCTGGCATTGGTTGATCTGCAAACTGCCCGGACCCGATTTGTCAAAATAGGCTCAACACCCAGTTTTATCAAGCGGGGAAACGAGGTGATTACCGTCACGGCAAGCAATTTGCCGGCAGGCATCCTCGACGACATCGATGTGGATGTCGTGACCCGCACCTTGAAGCCTGGCGATCTGTTGATCATGATGACAGACGGGATCTATGAGGCTCCGCGCCACATCGAAAACCGGCAGATGTGGATGAAGCGGCTCATCTCCGAATTGGAGACGGACAATCCCCAGGATGTGGCAGACCTGCTGTTGGAAAAAGTGATCCGCCATCACTACGGAGAGATCGTCGATGATATGACTGTTTTGGTGGCGAAGGTAGAGCGGTTTGTCCCGGAGTGGTCGGCAATCCAGGTAATGGGGGTGGAAAAAGTAGAGCGTCCGCGAATCGTAAGCTGAGCATGTAGATTGGAAGCGCTTCAAGCAAAGGAGGGGTTCATCAGGTATGATTCTCTATCTCCCGGTCGATAATGATAGATAACTTAGTAGATTGGGGAGATGGATAGTGAAAAAACTGGCAACGATGCGTCAAATCCTCGTCGTGACAGACGGCTGCTCGAATGCTGGTATCAGCCCCATTGCCGCGGCGGCTCTGGCCAGAGAACAGGGAATTACTGTAAACGTGATTGGTGTCATAGATCGGGAAGAGATAGAAGCGCAGGGCGAGCGGGAAATCCGCGAATTGGCCCAAGCGGGGGGCGGATTGAGCGATATTGTCTATGCTTCGCAGCTGGCCCAAACCGTTCAAATGCTGACCCGCAAGGCGATGACCAAAACGATTCAGCATGTTGTAAACCAAGAGTTAAAAGAGATTTTGGGTAATTCCGACATTGAAGGATTATCTCCGGAAAAACGCATGCAAGTGGCAGAAATGATGGATGACCTGGGTGAGCGGTCAAACCTGGACGTCGTCATGCTCGTCGACACATCCGGCAGCATGAAGCCAAAGCTGTTTGCTGTCCAGCAGGCCATCCATGACTGCAGTGTCAGCCTTCGTTCACGGAGCGGAAAAAGCCGGATGGCCGTCTGTTCATTTCCTGGGAAATATAGTCACATGGAAGTCCGCATACCGTGGACAGATCAGGTGGAGAAGGTCTACCAATTGACCGACGGACTGACGATGAGCGGCATCACGCCAACTGGTCCGGCGATTGTTGAAGCGATGGCTTTGTTTGAACAAAAAGAGCTTTCCTCTGGCTTGCCTGACGAATACGGTTCTCGGAGGCCAAATGACGATGAGGGTTTGCTCAGTGACCATGTCTTCTAACCAGGGACAGCCGTTTGTGCCAAGGGAATTTCGCGGCAAATGGAACCGGAGTGCCTATTGCATTCAAGGTGAATTGGGCCGAGGGGCCAACGGTCGTGTCTTTCTAGCTTACAACGCCGGAAAAAAAGTGGCGGTGAAGGTTGGTTCAGAAGCATTTGACATACTAATGGAAGTGAATATGTTAAAAAATGTAAAGCCTTTATCGGGCATGCCCATCGGCCCCAGGCTCTATGAAGTTGACGATATCGTGGTGCAAGGGAAGCCGCTTACCTTTTACGCTATGGAGTACGTGGAGGGGGAAATGCTCGATGTCTTTGTAGAGCGGGAGGGACGCGACTGGATCCCTATCTTGATCATTCAATTGCTCTCCCGTTTACATATCCTGCACATTCAGGGCTGGGTATTTGGCGATGTAAAACCGGAAAATGTGATGATCTCCGGGAAAGACAGACAGATGCGGCTGATCGATTTTGGCGGGGTGAGCAAGATCGGCCATGCTGTGCGCCAGTTTACAGAAGAGTATGATCGCGGTGCCTGGAAGGCGGGGGACCGCCGGGCGGAACCCGGGTACGATCTCTTTGCCGTTGCCGTCTTGATGGTGAGGCTGGCGATCGGCAAAGAAGCCTGGCGAAGAATCAGTCAACAGGAGCGCACTACCCAGACGCTTTGTGATATAATACGAAGCGATGGAAACCTTTACCCTTTTCGCCAGCCGTTAATGAATGCTCTCTGTGGAAAGCAGGCATCTGCGCAGGCGATGAAAAATGAAATGGTAGCCGCTCTGCAGGGGCGGATGGAAAATAGACCAAAAGGGAAGAGGCGGGACACGCTTGGTACGTGGATTGGCGGGATGTTTGTGGCGTCCTTGCTGCTCTCGGCCGGGTTATTGTATCTCGCTTGGATGTGAGGGATGGGGAGAATGCTGCCTGATGATCTCGTGATGGAGACCTGTTTGCTGGCAGGTGAAATTATGCTCAGAAGCGGCGGGGAAACCTACCGTGTAGAGACGACGATGGCGCTGATCGCACAGTCGGCCGGTATGGAAAGCGTCCACAGCTTTGTCACGCCGACCAGCATTATCTTTTCGTATCGGAGCGGCGAAAGAAGCTTGACCCGCATGATACGGATACCCGAGCGAACCATAGACCTGAACAAGGTAACGCTGGTAAATCAGGTCTCCCGTTCTGTTGTATCGGGCAGCATGTTGATAACGGAGGCGTACCTCCGGCTGCAGGAAATCGATAAGGAAAAGCGGCAGTACCCGAACTGGCTGCAAAATTTGGCGGCTGGCGTTGCCAGCGGCTCTTTTGCTGTTTTGCAGGGAGGATCCGGCTATGACCTGCTGCCGACCGCGATCGCAGGATTATGTGTCAACATCAGCTCCGGCTATTTTCAGCAAATCCTGCGGATCAAGTTTTTTGCCGAATTCATGTCAGCTTTTCTCGGCGGCTTGATTGTTTACTGCTTTTGTCTGCTGTTTCCTGTCCTGCATTTGAATCTGATGATTATCGGAGCGATGATCCCTCTGTTTCCGGGGCTGGCTGTAACCAATT
This sequence comes from Brevibacillus sp. B_LB10_24, assembly GCF_046036945.1. Classification (NCBI taxonomy): domain Bacteria; kingdom Bacillati; phylum Bacillota; class Bacilli; order Caryophanales; family Paenibacillaceae; genus Brevibacillus; species Brevibacillus sp. B_LB10_24. The sequence goes on from NZ_JBJQOQ010000037.1 coordinate 5,080, forward strand.
CACTGCGGGACTTGATGGCAGGAGACTTGATCGCAGGAATCTCGCGCGGAGTCGAAGCGCTTTTGACGGCCTTGGCTGTCGCCGTCGCGACCGCCCTTATTCTTTCATTTGGCAGGTGATAAGATGTTCTGGCTGACCGGTTTGGGTTTAAGTCTCGTCTCCAGCCTCGCGTACGGCATGTTGTTCAACATTCCGGTAAGGACCTTGCTTGCCGGAGGATTTATCGGCATGTCCGGCTGGGCAACGCTGCGTCTGGTGGCGGCTATTGGGGATTTTCAAAGCCAGTATACGATATTTATCGCTGCCTCAGTGGTGTCGCTGCTCAGCCAACTATTATCGATTTGGCTGCGGGTTCCGTCGACTGTCTTTAGCGTTGCCGGGATCCTGCCGCTGGTCCCCGGTTCGACCGCATACAAAGCGATGCTGACATTTGTAAATGGCGATCTGCTCGGGGGGCTGGCACTAGGGGTGAAGACATCCATGGAGGCCGGAGCGATCGCAGCCGGACTCATTCTCGGATTATCCGTGTTTACCCTGTGGAAAGGATTTGTGGTCCGTTATGCTCGCTCGCATCAGAGAGATCATTGAGAGACAGCAGCTTTTGCTCCCCAATGAAACGATTGTGGTCGGTGTCTCCGGCGGGGTGGACTCCACTGTTTTGTTGCATATCCTCTGTAGATTAAATCAACAATATCAATACAACTGGGTGCTGCACGCCGTTCATCTGAATCACGGATTTCGCGGCGAAGAGTCGGATGGGGATGAACGATATGTCGAATCGCTCTGCCAGGAACTGGGTGTCCACTGCCACCTGTTTGCCCGCGATGTTTCCTTATATATGGAGGAAACCGGGCAGGGCGTTCAGGAAGCAAGCCGCGAGGTCAGGTATCAATTGTATGAGCGGGTGGCGAAGCAGGTGGGAGCGGCAAAAGTGGCGCTCGCCCACCATGCGGACGACCAAGTCGAAACCATCCTTTTTCGCATATTGCGGGGGACCGGAATACACGGATTGGCCGGGATGCCTGTTCGCCGCTGGCTGGTAGATGGCCAGATCGAGGTCGTACGGCCGTTTTTATCCATTTACAGGTTGGAGCTGGAGGAGTATTGCCAAAGGCACGGATTGGAGCCGCGTGAGGACAGCAGCAACCGCTCGCGCAAGTACAAGCGAAACAAATTGCGGTTGGATGTATTGCCGCAGTTTGAATCGATCAACCATCGCTATCGGGAACACCTGCTTCAGCTTGCCGAGGCTGCACGAATCGACGATCAATACCTGAATCGCCTCAGTAGGGATTATTTGGAAGAGGTTATAGAGACCCGCTTGGAGAATAAGATAGTAATTGCCAGAAAGAAGTTGCAAACTTGTGACCTTGCTTTACAAAGGAGAATGATTACACTAATATTAAGTTATCTGTCAAGAAAAATCGAATGGTCTGCGCAGCATGTGGAGGCCGTTTTGCACATCGCAGACGGAGAAAATCCATCTGCTGTCCTTCACCTGCCAAAACAGGTAGTCGTCAGGCGAGTGTACGACTCGATTCGATTTGAAAAAGAAACTGGGCCTAAGCAGCACACTGCTTATTGTTACAATATAGAGGTTCCGGGAATGACGTGGCTTTCCGAACAGGGGATCAACATCCGCACTGCTGTTGCTGACGCTCCTTTTGATTGGAAGTCCATATCGCTCTATTCTGCAGTGTTTGATGTGGAAAGGCTGCCTTCAGGAACGTTAGCAGTCCGAAATCGGCGGCCGGGAGACCGGATGAGCCTGCTGGGGTTGGCCGGCACCAAAAAGCTCAAGGAACTGTTGATCGACGCCAAGGTCCCGAAAGAATGGCGGGAAAGGTGGCCAATACTGGTTTCGGACAGCGAAATCCTTTGGGTGCCGGGGGTAAAAAGGTCTGCCGCAGCAGCTGTAACGCCGCGGACCCGAAAGTATCTATTCATTCAAGTGGAGTATGGAGAAGACTGGTGGGAGGTTCCTGGCAATGGACAATGACATCAAAGAGATATTGCTGACAGAAAGACAAATCGCGGATAAGGTACAAGAATTAGGAAAGCAGCTCAGTGATGAGTATCGTGGCAAAAACCCATTAGTCATCTGCGTACTGAAAGGCGCAGTTGTATTTATGGCTGATTTGATCCGTCAGCTTGACATTCCTTGTGAAATGGATTTCATGGCTGTCTCCAGTTACGGCAATAGTACCGAATCGACTGGAGTTGTTCGCATTCTCAAGGACCTGGATACGCCTGTACAGAACCGTCACGTCCTGATTGTAGAGGACATCATGGACAGCGGTCTGACGCTGAGCAGATTGGTGGAGCAGCTGAAACATCGGGAAGCGGCCTCTGTCAAGGTAGTCACCCTGCTAAACAAACCGGAAAGGCGCAAAGTAGACATTTCCCCTGATTACAGCGGATTTACGATTCCAGACGAGTTTGTCGTCGGTTTTGGACTGGATTATGGCGAAAAATATCGTAATCTGCCGTATATTGGAATCCTCAAGCCGGAAGTATATTCCAAGTAACCTTGTTGTGATTCCTGGATACCATGTGATAAAATGAGGGAAGTGTCTTTTTTCGCGAGAGGAGGTAAGCAATGAATCGTTTTTTTCGTAATACTGGGTTCTATTTACTGATTTTCCTTGTCACGGTTGGGATCGTGAACTTTGTCCTCTCCGGGACCGAAAAAACAACGCAAATGTCTTACCAAGAATTTCGTACCGAATTGCAAAACGATAATGTATTGCAACTAACGCTTCGCCCTGACGGGGGTACATATCGGGTTGACGGGAAATTAAAGAAGGCCCAAACCGGCCATGAGTCATTTACAACCAATGTTCCGCTGTCTGATTCAGTAGTACAACTGATTAATGATAAGATTGATTCTGGACAAATAAACGGGGCGGATTTTAAACCCGCGGAAGGCAATAACATTTGGTTGACGTTCCTTACTTCCATCATTCCGTTTGTCATCATCTTCATTCTGTTCTTCTTCCTGTTGAATCAGGCTCAAGGCGGCGGCAGCCGGGTTATGAACTTCGGGAAGAGCCGCGCCAAGCTCTACAATGACGAGAAGAAGCGCGTTACGTTTGACGATGTAGCTGGAGCAGATGAGGAAAAAGCAGAGCTCGTTGAAGTAGTCGAGTTTCTGAAGGATCCGCGCAAGTTTGCGGCAGTTGGGGCCCGCATACCAAAAGGGGTCTTGCTGGTTGGACCGCCGGGTACAGGGAAAACCCTGCTGGCCCGGGCAGTCGCCGGGGAAGCCGGTGTCCCGTTCTTCAGCATCTCCGGTTCCGACTTCGTAGAGATGTTTGTCGGGGTCGGCGCCTCCCGCGTTCGCGACCTGTTTGAAAACGCGAAGAAAAACGCACCCTGCATCATCTTTATCGACGAGATTGACGCAGTGGGACGCCAGCGCGGCGCCGGTCTGGGCGGCGGTCACGACGAACGCGAGCAGACGTTGAATCAATTGCTGGTTGAGATGGACGGCTTTGGAGCGAACGAAGGGATCATTATCGTCGCGGCGACGAACCGCCCGGATATCCTCGACCCTGCGCTTCTGCGTCCGGGACGTTTTGACCGTCAAATCACGGTTGACCGGCCGGATGTGAGAGGACGGGAAGCCGTCTTGAAAGTCCACGCCCGCAACAAGCCGCTGGGCGACGACATCAATCTGGACATTATCGCCCGCCGCACCCCTGGCTTTACCGGGGCTGATCTGGAAAACCTCTTGAACGAGGCCGCGCTGCTTACAGCCCGGAAGAACAAAAAACAGATCAATATGGATGAAGTTGACGACGCAATCGACCGCGTCATCGCCGGTCCGGCTAAAAAGTCCCGCGTGATCAGCGATGATGAAAAGCGCTTGGTTGCGTATCACGAAGCCGGCCACACGATCGTTGGCTACCACTTGAAAAACGCCGACATGGTACACAAGGTGACGATTATCCCGCGTGGCCAGGCTGGCGGTTACACCGTAATGCTGCCGAAGGAAGACCGCTATTTTGCGACCAAAGGCGATTTGCTCGACAAGATTGTCGGGCTGCTCGGCGGACGGGTCGCAGAGGAATTGGTGCTTGGCGACATCAGTACCGGGGCTCATAACGACTTCCAGCGCGCAACCGCGATTGCCCGCAGCATGATTACGGAATACGGAATGAGCCGTCTTGGACCGATGCAGTTCGGCCGCACGCAGGGCCAGGTCTTCCTGGGACGCGATATTGGCCACGAACGGAATTACTCGGAACAGATTGCCTACGAAATCGATCAGGAGATGCAGCGTATCATCAACGAGCAGTATCAACGCTGTAAGGATCTTCTGACCAAATATCGCGACCAGTTGGAGCTGATCGCGCAAACCCTGCTGAAAGTGGAAACATTGGACGCAGACCAAATCAAGCAATTGATTGAGACAGGCAAAATGGATGAGTCCCCGAGTGAAAACTCCGGCGTACAGTTAAACATCATGACGAAGATTGATCCGATTATTACGGACCTCGACCAGGTGAGTAATAAGGAGGATCAGGACGACAAGGATAACAAAGACCCACAATAGGAGCGCCCATCAGGTGCTCCTTTTTTCACAAGGAAGGAGGAGGTTGAATGTGCCTTGCGTAAAGCTGGCTGCATTTGATATGGACGGTACCTTGCTCACACGCGATTCCCGGATGACGGAGGTGACGAAGGAGGCATGCCGCAGGCTGCAGCAGGAGGGCTGCAAGCTGCTGCTCTCCACCGGGAGAACACTTTTCTCAGCGCGCATGCCGATCGACAACTTTCCTTTTGATGGATATGTATGCAGCAATGGCGCGGCTATTTTTGAACGGGACGGAACGCTTGTTCAGTCCAGTCTTCTGCCGGGCAGAATGGTTGTGGAACTGGTCGAGCAAATCCGACAGCGCCCAATATACTACGAGCTGCATGACACAAAGAGCAACCGCTGGCTTATTCGGGAGGATCGGGAGCAAATCGAGGAAATGCAAAAGACCGAGACAGGAGAGACGGGAGTTCTGCTGTCGCAGACAACGTTTTATCATCTGTCAAAAGGAATCGAGAAAGCCGAACTTTTTGACAGCATTCTATCCGGGCAGATGAGCGTGGTAAAAATCTTTATCTGGAGCGGGAATCCGGCCATGCTGGAATGGGTTCGCGAGGTAGCGGCACCTTGGAACGAGGAAGCAGATATTACGTCATCGGGGATCAAGAATGTGGAGATCATGAAAAAAGGCGTCAACAAATGGGAAGGGCTGCAGTACTTTTTAAGAAAATGGGGGATCGATGCCGCCGATGTGGCTGCATTTGGCGACGCCGATAACGATCGGGACATTTTGTCCCAAGTTGGCCACTCGGTCGCCATGGGGAACGCTTCGCAGTCGATCAAAGAACTGGCCCGCTATATCACCAAGCCTAATGTGGAAGACGGCGTCGCGCATTTTATCCAGGAACACCTGCTGCAATCCAGATAATCAAACAGGCTGCTTTTTCCTCTTGGAAGAAGCAGCCTGTGTCATTCAAAAAGCTCCGCTAAAAGAGTTAAGCTGGAGGCATAGGGGTTGGGGTAGGTTTGGCGTAACCCTCTTTGTAGTGATCGTCGATAATTTGGCGAATTTCCGTCAGGGATTTTCCCTGGTCCTTCAGACCGCTTGCCACGTATGCGATCTCGAGACACGTGCCGCAGCGAGTACCGTGGTCATCCCAGACAACAGTGCCGTCCTCTTTCACCTCGTTGATAAAGCAGTGCTGGTTATTCAAGTGGCCGGCACTCTCGCCGCAACCACAATAGCAGGGCATGTATTCCAACACGTCAGTGTGTTTGGCGGCGATTTGGTATACTTCTTTTATCTGCGGATCGACTGATTCCAGGAATTTTGGCGTTTCATCCAGGGAAGCTGTCGTTTCTTGCAGATCGCCGTTGGCGGCGTGGTGTTGATTTCCGCTTGTCTCTGGCGCGGATTGCGAAGAAGCGCATCCTGTGAGGAGTGAAAAGGCAAGTACGCTTACCAATGCAAAGCGGGGGGGTCTCATCGACTGTAACCTCCTTTTACCAATTGGGTTTTATTTACAAAAAAACGGCTTTACAGGCAAAGCCGGAATCCCATCAGAATTGTCCACGCTCATTATATCACATGCAAAAAAAGTTTCTGTAACCAGAAATGAATAGATTGTAACAGATTCAAATCGGAATAGGTCTTATTTACATCGGTCTGACATATGGGTATAATAAAACAGGAACAACTTAAATCGGAATGATTATGAAATGGTGATGAATATGGAACAGAATGAAGATACGATAGTCAGATTATCTTCTGTGTCGTTTCAATATGAGGGAAAGCCGGTATTGGAAGGAATTGATTTTTCGCTGCACAGAGGAGACTTTGTAGGAATAGTCGGACCGAATGGTTCAGGAAAATCCACCTTGATGAAGCTGATATTAGGGCTGCTGACTCCGACGGAAGGGACTGTCGAATTGTTTGGCAAGCCTTTGTCTTCTTTTCGGGATTGGAGCAAGATTGGCTACGTGGCGCAGCAGGCGGCCCATGGGACGGGCGGCTTTCCAGCTACGGTAAAAGAAGTCGTCAGTTCCGGACTGGTCGGCAAGCTGGGATTGTTTCGCCGCTTTCGTGCCGAACATCATGCGAAGGTAGCGGAAGTCATCCGGCGTGTCGGTCTTGAAGCAAAAGCAGAAGAGCGGATCGGCAACTTGTCCGGGGGGCAGCTGCAGCGGGTTTTTATCGCCAGAGCACTTGTGTCGGAGCCGGAATTGTTAGTGTTAGACGAGCCAACGGTGGGAGTAGATCAAGACTCCATCGAACAATTTTACGAGCTGCTTCGTTCCTTAAAGGAAGAAAAAGGCATGACGATGATGATCATCAGCCACGATGTCGGCGTGATGACGCAGTGGGTCAATAAAGTAGCCTGTCTGCAGCGTCGCCTGCATTTTCACGGTTCACCAGATGACTTTGCCCACAACCAGGACCGCATTCTGCAGTCGATGTACGGCGAAGGCATTCGCCTTTTGGCCCATAGCCATTGACAGCCAGTTGAGATGGCAAAGGATCCAAGGAGAAGGAGACGGTTATGTTAGCGGACTTTTGGCATTATGATTTTTTGCGTTATACGTTGTTTTGCGGTATTTTAATCGGCTTGATCTGCCCGGTGCTGGGGACGTTTCTCGTCGTCCGGCGGTTGTCGATGATGGCAGATGGCTTGTCGCACGTCACGCTGTCCGGGGTGGCGGCGGGAATGCTGCTGTCTAAAAAAGTGGCGATATTGGGTGCCGTCAACCCGCTGTTCTTCGGTATGGCGTTCTCGGTAGTCGGCTCGCTGTTTATCGAGCGGCTGCGGAAAGTGTACCGAGCGTATCAGGATTTGGCGATCCCGATCATCATCTCGGCCGGATTGGGCCTGTTTACGGTGCTGGTCAGTATCGCAAAAGGGTTTAACACGGATCTCTACTCATATTTGTTCGGCAAGATCGTTACCGTTTCGGCCAGTGATTTGTGGGCTTTGGTCGGCGTAAGCATCGCCGTGGGGGGGACGGTTCTTTTGATTTACAAAGAACTTTTCGTCGTTTCCTTTGACGAGGAGTTCGCCCGTGTCTCCGGTGTCGCCCGGAATGTGATCAATCTCTGGTTTATGGTTCTCGTTGCGCTGACGATAGCCGCTTCCATGCGGATCGTTGGGGTGCTATTGATCTCCGCTTTGATTACGATTCCCGTGGCCGCCAGCCTGCAGATCGCCCGGAGTTTTCGGCAGGCGATCTGGATTGCGATCTTGATTGCAGAGACGTCGGTGCTCTCAGGCTTGTACTTTTCCTATTTACTTGACTGGGCGTCAGGCGGTACGATTGTATTGATGGCCGTCTTGTTACTGATCGGAGTGCTTGGCGTAAAACGGATAAAGACGAGAAGGGGGTAATAAGACATCATGACTGTGGAGGAAGCATTGCAAATGCTTAAGGATAATGGCTTTAAGTACACGGGAAAGCGGGAGGAAATCATTCGCATCTGTGCTGAGCAAAAACGTTACCTCTCCGCAAAAGATATCTTGGAACTAATGAAAGAAGAGTATCCAACCCTGAGTTTTGATACGGTTTACCGCAATCTGTCCACGTTTGTACAATTGGGCATCCTGGAGGAGACGGAGTTGGATGGAGAGGGCAAATACCGCCTGGCGTGCTCACTGCATGGCCACCATCACCACCATGTCATCTGCACGGTGTGCGGCAGAACTTCTTCGCTGTCCGACTGTCCGATGAACATCATGTCTCATCTGCCTGACGACTTTCAGGTAACCGGACATAAGTTTGAAGTGTACGGAACGTGTAAAGAGTGTTCAACGGTTTAATGTAAAAACGTAGATTCGAGTATGCAAGAGCCGGCAGAGCTTTCCTTTTTTCAGGGGCATTCCGGCTTTTTTTGTTGGGAGCAGCGACCTGGCGTGCGACAAAATCAGCGATATATTCCAGCCTTTTTGTTATAATAAGTGGAGCAATGATGAAGTAGAGGGGTTTTTGGCGATGTTATTGGTGATCGACATAGGGAATACCAACATCGTACTTGGCATGTATCAGGGCGAGGAGCTCATCCACCACTGGCGCATTTCCAGCGACCGCAACAAGACAGAGGACGAATACGGCATGTTGGTGGGGAGTTTGTTTCAGAATGCGGGTTTGACGTTTACGCAGATTGACGGCGTGATCGTATCCTCTGTCGTTCCTCCGCTGAATTTCTCCATTGAGAGCATGTGCTGGAAGTACTTTCGGAAAAAACCGCTGGTCGTCGGGCCAGGAGTGAAGACAGGGTTAAACATCAAATCCGAGTATCCGCGTGAAGTGGGAGCAGACCGAATCGTCAACGCGGTGGCGGCTATCCATTATTACGGCACTCCGCTGGTGATCGTCGACTTCGGGACGGCTTCGACGTTTTGCTATGTCGATGAACAGGCACGTTACTGGGGTGGTGCGATCGCGCCGGGGATCGGCATTTCGACCGAGGCGTTATTCAGCCGGGCGGCCAAATTGCCCAGGATCGAGATTGCCAAACCGGCGAGTGTTGTCGGGCGCAATACGATAGCATCCATGCAGTCAGGGGTATTCTACGGCTTTATCGGCCAAGTCGAGGGCATCGTCAAGAGAATGAAGGCGGAGACCAGGTCCAATCCAAAAGTGATCGCAACAGGGGGCTTGGCGGCGTTGATTGCCGATGAGACCGATAGTATCGATATCGTCGATCCGAATTTGACGCTAAAGGGACTGCGGTTGATCTACGAACGAAATATAGAAAAATGAAGCCACAGTGCATGAGCGCTGTGGCTTCATTTTTTTCCGGTACATACGAATCAGGTACCTACACGATCTGCTTGTCCTCCAGTATCTTGGACTTGGTGATGCGCAGCAGCCGTTCGTTGACCTTTTGCTGTTCGGCTTCTATCTGTTCGATGTCCCGAATCATCTCATCGTAACGCTCCTGGGAGATCACTCCCTTTTCCAGGGCCAACCTGGCCGCGATTCGCACGAAAGGGGCTTGTTCGCAGGTAATCATCTGAATCACTCCCTCATCGAGTGTTGTCAAGCTTGCTTCTGCTCTGGCTTGAATGCTGCTATCTCCGCGACGGAAAGCAATCTCATATACTCTTCCATGGCACCTTCTATCATGCAGCCGTAAAGCTCGCAAATCATTTTTACATGTTCTTTCATGGGGTGAAGCGCGTCAACCGTAAGGACGCCCCATCGGCCAATCGGAATGCAGATGAGCGCCAGGTACGGACTGCTGGATTCGGGATTGGGTTCCCAGTCGTCATTTTCCCTGACGTTGTCGAGCACGATGGTCTGTCCTCTCCGGAACGATTTTCCGGCAATGGACCTCTCGATGTCGAGCCTTCTGTTTCTCAGATAGTGGTCGGGAAAACCGGCACTGGCGTGCAGCAGGATCAGTTCGCCGCTCGATTCGATCCAGAGGCCGCATCTGTGCCGTTCGCCGGGACGGTATTTTACATCGGATGCCAATGCCTCCACCAAGCGCTGAAATAAATTGTGCACCTCTGCGAGCAGCTCGTGTTCCTGAACTTTTTTCAGGCGGTTCAACTGATTCAGATACACTTGGGCATTCTCCAACGCCCGGCTTATTTGCGAGGCGATTTCCGAACTCTCCCTGCTCTTATCCCGCTCTTTGCTGATCTCGTCCTGCAGGCTGGCCAGTCTGTTTTCGCGCCCCATCGCATCGGAAAAACGTTTGGCGCCGAGGATAAACCAGATCAACACAACTGCCAAGGTCAAGAGGATCAGTCCTGCGGTAACGGAAAAAAACCAATCTGGAAGGCGATTAAACAACTCTTTCCAAAAATCGCTCATAACCGTTGTTACCTTTCTGCAGTATCGGACACAACATAAGCGCAAAGTCGAAACTATTAATTGTCATGTCTATTATACCGCAAGTAACTAGTTTTTTGAATTTTCTATTTTGGTTATTTTTTTTGTCCTATAAGGGCGGGTTACGATAGTGGCCAGGGAAAGCGGAGGGGAGGATGGCGGATGGCGCACAAGTGGCAGGCAATACACCCTGTCCGGTTGGCAGCGGTACTTCTGCTTGCCGGGACGCTGGCGTACGGTACGTATCACCTGATGAAACCAGAGATGTTTTCCTACATAAAAGTTCGCGAAGGTGTAGTCGCGGAGGGCGGAACGCCGCTTAAGGCAGACCAGATCGAAAAAGCGGTCCTGCCGATCAACCGGTTCTTTTCTGACGATCGTTTACCGGTACCGGGTCTGCTGCCTTGGACGGATGCGGAGTATTACCTGGGCACGCCGCTGGCACACCGGGTTACTGGCGGTGAACCGCTGTTGTCGGGCGATCTGGATCGGCAAGGGGAAGGCGGCAGCAACGGCATACTGCAGGCGAATATGACCGGGATGAGTATCCCGGTCGACAATATCGTCGGTATTACTCCGTATTTGCCGGTGGGCAGCAAGGTTCACATCTACGCTTCTTTTGAGGATCAGGACGGGGCGCATTCCGGGCTGTTGCTGCGGGAAATGCCGATCCTTTCGATTCAGCGGGAAATGGATGGGCAAATTCCCCAACTGGCAGCCGTGACAATCGGCCTTACGCTGGATCAGGCCGTGCTTTTGACGCATGCCCTGCACTACGGGAAAATTCACCTGGCAGAAGCATCGCGTTTGGAGGAGAAGGGACCGGGTATCGGCGATCACGCATTTGCGTCCGCTCTGCTGAAGACGAAGAAGCGATGGAGTGACACGGGGGAGGAGAGAAGATGAATGTGGTAAAAAAGCGTCTGATCATTGTGGAGGAGGACGCGGCAGTGGTTCAAGAGGTAAAGCAAAAGTTGGCTGACAGCCCGTACATCCAGTTATGCGGTGATACATGCCGGGCAGCGGAGGTTCTGCAGCTAGTCCAGGCCCTTCAACCGGATGCAGTTGTCGTTGGATACACGAGGGATTCGGAGCCTGGCATGATCTGTCAGCAGATTCGCTTTTACTTTCCACAGGTTGTCTGTATTGCCGTCTGCCCGGAAAGGGAATGGCAGTGGGAGCCGTTTTTACGGAGTCTGGGTGTGTTGGTTTTGGCAAAACCCCTGCAGGTTTCCCAGCTCGAGGTGTTGGTGACACAGTTTCCGATGAATAGTCCGACTCCTGCTGAACTGACCCTTCCTCGGCAAAGCGGGCAGGGTCCGGTTCAACCTGCCAAAGCAAATCGAACAAAGCATTTTATCACCGTGTACGGACCGAAAGGCGGAGTAGGAAAAACGTTCGTATCCAGGGAATTGGCCGTCTATTGGCAGAGCCAAACAGTGGATGGGCAGCCATTAAAGGTACTCGCCGTCGACTTCAATCTGGACTTGGGCACGATCGCCACTTCCCTGAACCTGCCCCGTACGCCCAACCTGTTTACGTGGGTCGAGGCGATTGACGAGCAGCTGTCCGGGTTAGCCCAGAGAGAGGGATGTGACCCGGCAGCGGTCAGCCATGCCCAGTGGCAGGAATACAGCATGTCATTGGCTCTCCCTGCCGATGAGATACAAAAATACGTCGTCGTCCATCAGGCGACAGGCCTGCATGTGCTGACCTCACCGCGGGAGATCCGGCAGAGCTTTGACATCAAGGATTATCACCTGTATCTCATTTTGCAGGCTTTGAAGCAGAGCGAGTACGATGTGATTTTGCTGGATACAGCCCCGGATACGACCGATGCCACGATCCAGGCGCTGTTCTTTGCCGAACAGGTGGTCATGGTGGGCAATCCTGTCATCGATGCGATCGAAAACATTCAGCGCATGCTCAAGCTGCTGCGGGAGGCGGAATACCCGGAAGAGCGGATACAGATTTGCATCAACCGCCTGTCGCGACGCGAAATGTTTACATTGGAAGAGATGCGGGCCTACTTTCAGCTCCATCCAAGCAAGACAATCTTCTCTGTTCCTGATGATGACCTGGTGAAGCGGTCGATTAATTCCGGGGTGCCGCTCATGCTCAGCAACGGCCGATCTGCAGCCAAAGAAGCCTTGATCAGCCTGGCCCAGTCGCTGGTACCGGTCACTCCATCAGGAGAGGAGCATCGCTCAGGTGAACAGAACAAAAAAACCGGTTCACTTTTGTCCAGACTATTTCGGAAAAGGAGCGGGGTCACATGAATTTTGACCGCAAAAGGCTGCTCGGTTTAAATCTGCCGGCCAATCATATGCACATCAGTGATATTCGTCAATCCAATTACACGCGTGCCCAGCAAAAATCGGCCGAATGGCTGCAAGATGCTCCACAAAGCCAGACAGCCCCTCAGTTGGCGCCAGGTTTGCTTGCCGAAGTAAAGATGAACATCGTGGAAAAGCATGGCCAAAGGCTGTGGGAAGATAAGGACAACAAGGAGTATATGGACGAATTGATCAGAGATATCCGCCTGCTTCTGGAGATGAAGACGCCTTTAACAAGCAGCCAAATGGACATGGAGGTGCAGAAGTTAGTCCAGGATTTGACCGGCTGGGGGCCGCTTGATCCCTTGCTCAACGATCCCGATATTACGGAAATCCTTGTACATCGGCATGATTGGGTGGTGGTGGAAAGAAAGAGCACCGGGAAGCTGGATCCGCTTCAGACGAGGATTTTTCGAGACGAGGAACACTTGCTGCGGTTGATTGAGCAAATCGCTGCTACTATGGGCCGCGAGTTTAATGAAACCAGAGCAGAGCTGAACACCCAGTTGCCGGAGGGATCGCGGATCGCCGCCACTCATCGCTCCATCTCGCCGGACGGGCACATGCTGACGATCCGCAAACATCGCGACCTGCTGTCCGAAGAAGAGTATTTACGCTTTGGCTCTATTTGCGAGCCGATGCTGCAGTTTTTAAAATGGTCGATTGGACTCTCCCGGACTTCCGGGATCGTGAGCGGCGGAACTGGTTCTGGCAAAACACATCTGCTTAATCTGCTCTCCAATTACATTCCTGACCTTTTGAGCATCATTACGATTGAAGATGTATTGGAAATGAATTTTCGTCATCCCTACGTCCGGCGCTTTCTTGCCAAACCTCCCAATCACGAGGGGAAGGGGGGATTTTCCATCCAGGATTGTGTCCGTCTGTCACTGAGAAAACGGCCCGATGTAATCGTCGTCGGGGAGACGAGGGGCGGGGAGATCGTGGACATATTGTGGGCGATGAATACCGATCACCCGGGGAGCTGGAGTACGGCCCACGCCAATTCCCCCCGCGGCTTAATCGATTCTACTCTGCCTATCTTGTTCGGGAAAGCGAACGAATCTTACAGTTCTGCAGAACGCAATCTGATGATTGGATCGGCGCTTGATTTGATCGTCCAGGTAAAGCGGTTTGAGGAGGACGGGAGCCGTAAAGTCGTCGCCATTACAGAAGTAGTGGGAACAGGGGAATCGCATGAGGAATGGATTCGCCGGGCCTGCAATGTAAAACAGGTCATCCCGGGTCGGGTTTACCTGCAGGATATATACGTCTATGAGCCAACCGGATTGGTCAACGGGAAGGTGGTAGGCCAATTTAAATGGACGGGCTACAAACCGGAGCGGATAATTCGCAAGTGGTTGGCGAAAGGGTTGACGAAGGAAGAGATTGATCAAGTCTTTTTTTCCACTCCTGTAAACAGGTAAGGGAGGAAGTTATGGCATTGGCCCTCTGCATGTCAGTCGCAGCCGGTTTTTTTGTCGTTGTGTTGTTTTATCCGTTTGTGAGAGCCGGAATACCGTTTAACGGGGAAAGCCATATCGTTGGCCGTCAATTTATGAAAGGGAAGAAGAATCTGCTGGACAAGCTGCAGGAAAGGTTGGAGCGGGCGAAAATTCGCTTTAGCGCTGTACAGTATATAGCACTTTCAGGGATTACTGGAGGAATAAGCTATTTCCTTTGCAGCTTTGTCCTGCACTCGTGGTGGCTGGGGTTGCCGGCACTGCTCGTGGGTATTTTATTTAGCGAGCGCTTTTTGCGGGTGAAGATGGCGAATCGAAGCAGCCGGTTTGAGGAGGGGAACGTTCGGGCTCTGCGGATCATGGCCGGAGCGCTGCGGGCAAACCCATCCTATCTGCATGCGTTTGAGCAGGTAGCCGACAGTCCGTTTGTGGGAGAGGTGGTCCGCGCCGAATACAGACGGGCTGTCGAACTGCTGAGAGGAGGAATTCCGCTGGAAACCGCCTTGCAGATGCTGTATCGACAGACTGGTTCGGCTGACGTCCTGCACTTGGCCTCGATCGTGCTCATCCAGCGGGATTTGGGGGGGAATCTGGCGAAAACCGTGGATTCGGCTGCCTCTTCTATTTTACGGAGACGGCAAATTCTGAGAAGGCAGCGTGCGGCCATGTCCCAAATTCTCGCCCAAGTCAATCTGCTTAGCGTTATGCCGTTCGTCTTCGTGATCAGCTTGTTGGTGAACAACCCTCATCACTTTGATCCGCTTACGGCTGATTTTGAAGGGCGGGCCTTGATGCTGGGGGCATTTCTGGCGATTCTTACAGGCGGCGAAATCATCCGTTATGTCGCCCTTCGCCCTCTGCTCGGAGGAGGTAAGGAATTATGATCTTCGGATTAGGAATCGGCCTGGCTGTTTTCCTGCTGCTTCTCCCCTATTGTCTTCTTCCCCTTGGTGAAAAGCCGACAGATATCTACGCAAGAATTGATTCCGAGCAAAATCATCGCTTCCAAGCAGCTTTTCAATCTAGAAAAAGGAGCTTTTCCTTACCTGGGCTAAGGCGCCTTATGGTGAATCGGCAGTTGGCCGGGCAGTTAGCCGGTATCGTCGGGCTGGACCAGGAAAAACTGTCGAGAAGTCTGGCTCGCCTGCGCTGGCCGGTATCGATTGAAGAAATTCTCTACGTCCGGTTGATTGGGGCTGCCTGTCTGCTGGCTAGTTTACTGATGATAGCCGGCCCCGGTTTTGGAGGCAGCGTATCCGGGGAAATCCAGCTTGTCTCACTCATACCTGCATTGTTGTTGTTTTTTCTTCCGACCTGGATCATCGATCATTATGACAAACGTGCACAGCAAGAGATACGGGAACAGATTCCCGTCTTTTTTGGAATTGTCCAAGCCTTGGTTGAGGCAGGTATGCCGATTCACTCAGCCATTCGGGCAACGGCAAGGCGGTCGACCGGGAGACTAGGCAGGGAGTTTGCTTTACTGGAAGTACAGGAAAAACGCTTCGGCAATTGGCGCAAAGCACTAGAGGAGATGGCATATCTTTGGGATGTAGACAGCTTGATGGCAGTCATCTCAGACATCAATGACGCTCTGACCAAAGGTTCCGGCATATCCAGCCTGCTTACCCACCACATTGAGGAGCAATTGCGTTTCCAGGAGGATGAAGCGACCACTTTTGCCAACCGTCTAAATATCCGGCTGCTGCCTTTTTTGATCGTATTTATGGGGATCCCGCTGCTGTTCCTGGTAATGGGGCCGTCGTTTATCGGAATCAGGCAGCATTTATAGCGGTGAATGGTTATCAAGTCGGCAAATAATTTTGCGCGAGGTACTGTCTTTTGTCAGAGTAGAGATAAGCAAAAGAAAAGGAGATGGTGCTGATGAAAGCGGTACAAGCTTACGCCGGGAGGTTTGTGAAGGAAGAGGACGGTGTGACGATTGTTGAGATGGTGATTATCATCGCCGTCATATTAATTCTCATTATTCCAACCTTAGGGGAGTTGGGTTCTGCGGAAGACGATAAGCTGAAAGAGCTAAAAGACAAGATCAGCAAATGAAAATGACGGCTGTTGCCGTATTTACGCTGCTTGGGCTGGCTGCTATTTGGGACATTAGTTATCGGAAGATTCCGAACGTTATTCTGGTGACTTTTTTTATCATCGGATTAGCCTACCAGCTGCTTTGCGGAGAAATATGGATGGCTGTCGGCGGGTTGAGCTGCGGGTTTGCCCTTACTCTGCTGCCAGTTCTCTGCCGTGGAATGGGGATGGGTGACCAAAAGCTGTTAATGGCCGTAGGTGTTTGGATTGGGGCTGCCGGGACGTACAAGCTGTTCACCTACTCCATCTTCGTTTGTTTAACGGCTTTGGTGGTTAATCCGAGGAAATGTGCTGCCGCCTTTCGGAATTTGCGGGTGTTGGCGGCCGGGTGGACAGGTCATCGGGAAGTCTGGCTGCCGACCCGCAAGACCACTGCTCTGGCTTTGCCCTTTGCTATTTATCTGTTTGCGTCTTACGTTGTTTATTTGTTGGAGGAGCAGGCAAATGCGATTTGGCAAGGTTAGAAGTTTCTGGAAGGAAGAAAGCGGAAGTCAGCTTCTGGAGTTTATCTTTGTCTTTCCGTTACTTTGGGTCTTGCTGATGTTTTCTTTTGATCAATTTGCCATCATGTTCAACAAGCAAAAAGCGTTGGCGGCGGCCTACGAGGCTGGACGAATTGCTTGTGTTCAGCCCAACGCAGGACTAGCCAGCTACCACGGCCAGCTGCGCGGTATGGAGGAGCTGGATCAAGCGATTGGGGCTGAACTAAGGGAGATTCGTATCTCACCCGAGGGCAGATGGCGCAAGGGCAGCCATTTTGAGGCGAGGGCGACTCTCCATTTCACTCTCCCAGCCTCTGGCGGAAAATACGAAGTAACAGAATCCTATCACATGATGATAGAAAATGCGGAGGGGGACTGAGTTGAACAGAACGTTACGTGACGTAATGAAAGAAGAGCGCGGTTCAGCTTTGCTTTCCTCGCTCTTCTTCTTTTTATGTATCGCCGGGTTTCTATCACTGCTGTTGTTTATCGAACAGGTAGATCTGGCGAAAATGAAAACGCAGCAAACAGCTGACTTGATTAGCAAAGGGGCAAGAGCAGCCGGAGAGTGGACAACAGTGGATGAAAAGGGGAGAGAGAAAAAGCTGTTGATCGCCACTACAGAAGAGGCCCAGTCCCTGCAGGCCGATATTGTACGAGGGGCGCGTGAAGAGGCGGAACTGTTGTACCGTCTGAATCTGGCTGGTTTACAGTCAGGATCCGGAGAAGTTGCAGTAGTCCATCAGAAAGGGGAGGTTCGTTCTCTGTATCGTCAAGGCATCTATCATGTTGCAATCGAGACAACGAAACAAGTCCAGTTGTTCTGGGACTCCTTCAGGCTGTCATTTCGCCGGGTCTCTCAATCAGGTCTGTACGATTAGGTGCCAGCCGAATAGTAGCCATTGCAAGATCTTTTTTCTGCTTTCAAAAGATCTGCCCGCCTACGGGGAACCCAGCTTTCACGGAGTAAACATCAAACCATGTCTTTTTTACTATTATTTTTGTCCTAATTCGGCGTGGTACTTTAAGGTAAAACAGCCGAATGACAGGAGTGAAAGCTATGCCTACTTCGATCATCGAGCGATATAAACGCATCTTGGGCGGGGATCAAAAGCGCTTTTCACCATATGAATTTGAGAACATTCAGTTTCGAAAGAAAAAAATCCAGTTAGTCTTGCGGTATGCGATCGAAACGGTCAAACAGTGGACGCCGGAACAGGCGAGGGAACAGCTCAGCATGAAAGACGTGAAGGAATTGAAGCTGCACTTGGTCAGCGAATTCATAGAGCCTCCAATTGAAGCGAAGGCTGATGACGTCTACTATCTCGTCGAGTATGCCTACCCGTATTTGCCTAGGCCGACAGAAGCACAAAAGGTTTTATGGGTGTACCAGGAGGTGCTGGCAGGGAAGCGAAAGCATTTTCCTCTCCACTATTTTCAGAGTGTAAAGGGGGAGGAAAGGGCAAAAATTTGTTTTGAGCACATGTGGAAAGAACTGCTGCAAGTGAAAGATTACAAGGACTTGCCAAGGCTGTTTTACAAAACGGAAGATGCATATAGCATTCTGCGAAAGTTTAAACTAAAGATCCTGGTGGACTCACTCTATTTTTCCCCATTTGATTTGGTGACAGAAATGTATCCTGAGCTGGCAGATCCTCTTCTCTGGGAAGAAGAAACCGTAAAGGAGATCCTCCTACAAAAAAAGTAAAGAAATAAATTTGCGGAGGGCGTTATCATTTTTTACGGTATAAGTAGTTTCATCTGCTTATAAGCGAATGAAACGGCCGTAAATTTTTGGTGAGAGAAGGAGGAGTTGCGTATGGCAACAATGGAAGCTCACCAGGTACATTCCACTGCGGTGGAAATGCTTTTGGGGCGACAGGTTCGTTACCAGAAGCACAAGCCGGGTAAAAGTCTCTTGTTGAAGGGAATACCCGAAGGATTTTTCCAAATCGATTCGATCAGTCGATTTGGAGACAGGATTGTAATGAATGACGGTGCAATCGTGATGGAGAGTGCTCCTACCGTCATCCAACGCAAGGGAAGAATTGTTCTTTTCTTGCCGACGGGAGAAGAATTGTACTTCTTTACAGAGTAGTTTCTCCCAAAAGCCGCCTTGTACCAATGGGTTGCAAGGCGGGCTTCTCCTGTATTGCAGGGCGGTTATATCGAAGGCCCGAAAGAGAAGTCGAAATAAAAAACGGTTTTAATATATGTAATATTATGTCAAAATAGAAAAAACAAAATATTTAAATAAAATGCTAGGAAGTTAGGAGGTATTTTGAAATGTTGGCTAAAAATGCTTGTGAGTTGGTAGGACGCTTTTTTGAACAGTGCAATGGTGTGCTTGAAAAAGAGCAGTTAAAGCAGGGGTTTATCCACTATGTGTTTTCCACATATCAGGAGCAGGTTGTTGCAGCATACGACTTGGATTTTTTCCATGACCATTTGGTTGAACTGCGGTTATCCAACTGCCGGAAGGATTTCGATCTGGCCGTTGAGGAATGGTATGCAACCTATTGCGAATGTGACATAGAGGGAGAAGATTACCACGATCTTTTATTTCAACTGGTAAAGGAAATCGTCATACATTACAAACCTCAATCACGTGATGAATTAGTAAAAGACATGTCCTTGTACCTTACTTCACCGGATCAATACATGGAGCGGTGGAGAGGGAAGGAGCGCACCGCATCCATGTACTTTCAATACCTTTACAAGTTAGGGATCCGAACGTATCTCGACATAGAAGCCGTAGTGGATGCCTGGCTGATCGAGCATCCTGATGCATTCGACGAACATCATCAAAATCTGCTTGCCCAACCGCCGAGAAGGGGACGGCCGAACAATTTGGAGTTGGCTGTTTTAATGGAAAAAGCACAGGAGATGAAGCCAGGGCTGACCGAGCGGGAAAAAGAGAGAATGCGGAAAATCTACTACTACCATCGGAATACGCTGACCACCCTGGGTATGATTGAGAAATTCAAGAATTACATCGACAAATCCGACGATGATATCGCAAACAGTGGCTCGATTCAGGTAATGTAATCCATGTTTCGGGACGTGCAGCATTTTCTTCATCATTTTCGCGAGCTGGAAAAGAAACAGTTTACACAAACCAAAGAAGAAGAACGGCAGTGGATTGAGTTAAAGAATAAATTATCCGTTACCGGCAGTCCCGCGTCTTCGTCAGCCGAGCAGAAGTTCCGGCGGGTCATCGCGGTTTGCAGTCTGTTTCCACAAGCAGGTGCGAGTTTTCTGGCCGCAAACTATGCTTTTTATCAGGCAAGTCGAGGGGTTTGCACCACTCTTTGCGAGCATCCCGAACGTATCTCTTACTACTATTTCGCCCTTGATTGTGAAAGAAGAGGCAAGACGAATCCAAGTACAGCTTCAGATCAAATAGAAAAATTGGTTGAGCTTAAAGATGGGCTCTTGCGAGTAAAGATGAAACCCCCTTACGTTCGGACTGAGTCCATGGGGCAGGCGGAAGTAGCCAGTTGGTATCTGGCCAACAGCAAGGAATCTGATCTTCTGATCATTGATCTGTCTTCATACTGGCATTCGGAGATTGCCATACTGATCGCGGAGTGGGCAGATGAATTGTGGTTCGTCTTGGATACCGATTTACCGCGGATTACATGTTTGATCGCAACTCAGGAAATTCCGCCCTTGTCGAAAAAATACAGCGATAAAATTCATCTGATCGCCAATAAATGGAATGCCGGGTTGGATAGGGCCAGTATCATAAAAAGATTAGAAGGTACCCTTTCACTTTGGACAGGGTCGAAGCAATCCAGAATAGCGGCATTTATTCCATTCATTGATCCGGCCAAGGTCAGTACTGTGCAGTCGTCTGGGAAGCTGCTGCTTGAGCAGTTCCCTGAATACAGCGAGTTGTTTCAACCGTTACTTGTGCTTAAGTAAGGATGGGGTATATGAAAAAACAAACTTTACTTGTTATTGGCATTGTCTCTTTTATTCTGGCAAGCATTTGTTTTTTTGCGGCGACCAGATACGTTCATGTGCTGGCAGAGGAACAGTTGTTCACACCTATTGTAAAAGTGGCCCAAGGCAAGAAAATAGAGCCGTTTGAACCTATTACAAGGGCCGATCTCGTGCTGGAGAAGGTGGCAGCTACCGAGGTAATGCCCGGATCCTTGCAATCGATTGACCATGTGGTTGGAAAACGAAGTACCCAGCCCATATACCCGGGGGAGCAAGTCATCGAGCAGAAACTGCTGGATGGGCATTTGCTTCCGGATCAGGGAAAAGCGCGCTATGAATTTCCCCTGACTTGGATGATCCCGATTACCGAACTCCGCAAAGGAGATTTTGTCAAAGTCTGGGTGAGATACAAACCGAGCCAAGAGTTGGAGTTGCTTCCTCCGCCAACCTATTTTCAAAAGAGCAATCCCGCCGCGGAACTGCTGTTTGAAAGCCAGCTCGTTACCGTCAAAGACAGTAATGGGATTGAGATTTATACGCTGCAGCCGCAAATACTGCCTAACGCAACAGAGATGGACGATGTTTTCTTCAATCGGACCAAAACGGGACAGTTTGTTGACGGAGAACGCCGCTACCACGATTATCGGGCGCAACCCTCATCCGTACCCGCCTATATCGGGTTAAATTTAACCGACCAGCAATACTTGCGTCTGACAGAAGCGATGCATTACGGCGCCCTGCAGATTGGCCATATTCTTCTTAAGGAGGGAGAGTAGAGTTGAAGGCGGTTGTCTGTTACCCAATGAGATCTCTCGTCAAAGCGTTTATGCCGAGCGAGTGCAGCACAGTAGTCGCAGAGGATTTGACTGAGTGCCTGCTATACGCCGCTGTCTATAAACCTGAGGTGTGCGTCATTTTTACCGAGTCGGTAAATCAGCCCGTTTGGGAATGGCTTCCAACACTTTCGGAAGCTTTTCCGCCGGAAATGATAAAAGTTATTATACCTGTCTATAAAGACGAACAACTGGTAAACAGAATTGTTGAGGCTAAGGGTTTGCCCCATACGTATGTTCTTCCGGCAAGCTTGTCGTATGAAGAGATTGGCAGCAGACTCTGCAGTATTCTCGGTTTTGCCGATAAGAAGGTGAATGTCTTGGCAAATGAAGCTTGGAAGGAAAATAGAGGGTTGGTATTCACCTTGACCAGCTATGGTTCGGCGGGAGTGACTACATTTTGCATTAACCTGCCGGTTCTATTGGCCAAGCAGCATCCGGGGATGAGCGTTGCAGTTGTCGATATGAATATAGAAAAACCAGACTTAACCGGCTTTTTCGGCCTTTCGGGACACCAGCTTTCCCTGTACCGGCCCGATCTGGTTACACTCCAGGCAGCTGATCAGCGCAATTGGCTTGCCGCATTTAAACGGAGCCCGACGCTGAATAACTTGTATTATACCTGCGGGGCCAGTCGATGGGAAAGCTATGAGATTTCGACACTTCTAGCTGTTTTTCGAAAACGTTTTGACTTCGTGTTTATCGATTGGGGATACTGCTTTCCTGAGACGGAGGCCATGCAGCGACTACAGAGCGAATGTGACTTCCATCTCATGTTTGTACGATCAGACCCTTTTAGTCTGAGCAATGCGGCCAGGTGGTTTGGAAAACAGCAAAAGAAGGGTGTGTCCCATCAGCTGGTCATTAGTCACTTTGCAAAAGAAGGCATCAGCTTGCAGCGGATTAAAGAGGTTACGGGCGCGCCCGTATTTGGCAAGGTCAGTCGCCTGCAGGAGAGCAGAGCTGCTTATTCGCTGCAATCGAACAGTATCCTGGTAGAAGAAATCTTTCCGCCAAAAGATTACATCAGCAGCCTGCAGACGTTTGTTGAAGAAATAACAGGTTGGAAAGGAGCAGCGATATGTAAATGAGAATCGAGGCTCGAACATGGAACGCTAATCAGTTAAAAACAATGGAAGATATCAAACAAGCAGCTCGCGACTACCTGAATTACTACGGCAACTCCAAACAAGAACGCATAGAGATGCAGCGCTATTTGACTTTGGCGGAAAGCGGCGACAGGGACAGTCAGCGGCATATTATCCTACGCCTTAAGCACTACTTCGAAGAAATATTGCAGCATCCGATCACAGCCGAAATTTATCCGCGGGCCAACAGTTACGAGAGTATTGCTTACGCTACCTACGGCTGGGGCATTCTCGACGTCGTTCTGCAATTATCACCGTGGGTGGAGGAGGTTCGCCTCTCAGCAGGCAAACAAGTCGCGTATCTGGAAAGAGGGGTAAAGAAGTTTTTCCCCTATAAACCGAGTTGGCAGGAGATTGAAATTCTCCAACAAAAATTGGCAAACGCTTCAGGTTTGACGTTCAACGAAAAAAAACCGAGACTGAGCGGATATCTGGACAAGATCAAAGCCAGACTTACCATGTTCACTCATCCGTATTCACGTGTGCCTACGGTGATCGTCAGAAGGTTTACTACCGTTTCTTTCTCGCTTGAGCAGCTGCGAACGCAAGATCTGCCAGCTTTTGACGAGAAGGTTCAATTATTGATCGAACAACAGGTGTTCGGCCGGGGGAACGTACTGGTGATCGGTCCGATGGCATCCGGTAAGACAACATTGATGATCTGCATGTTGAAATTAAAAGATCCACAGAAGGATTTCATCACCATCTTTGAAAGTGAACATGAAATACGATTGGGAGATGTATGGCCAGGAGAAGTTCTGGAGTTGCAAAACGTCGAAGAGATCGGAATTGACCTGGAGAACTCTTTTAAAGACGTCTATCGTTCTACGGCAAACACAGTGTTGATTGGTGAAATTCGCGAGCCGATTGAGGCACATCATTTCATTAATGCCGGGATTCGCGGAACAGATGCTACAATTGCCGCTTTGCATGAGCGGTTTCCGCATCAGGCCTTGAACGATCTGACCGATCTGGTATATCAGTACGGCGGGCGAAGCATCGAATTGACCCAAGAACGCATCAGCCGCGCTGTTAATTTTATCAATTCCTTGAAGTATCGAAATAACGGACACCGTTATATCGATGCCATACATACTACCAAGTGGAATCAGCTCATGCAGCGGGTAGAATCACTACCTTTGGTTTATCGAAATGTAGTCACCGGCGAGTACGAGTGGACCGGAGAGCAACTGGCCGGTGACACGGTAGAGTACATGTGCTACATGGGACAGGCAAACCTGGATATCCTCCGCGGTCTTGGCCTTACTGAAAACAGGAGACACATATGAATCACCTGCTGTTATTGCCCATGGCCCTCTGTCTGCTGGTTGGATTCATGGTGGCAGCGACATTCCTTGTTCGCTTTTGGACGTTTCCCAAGGTGTTTTATCCAACGACCGTGTCTTTACTTCGCGACAAGATGGTAGCGGATAAAAACGGCAGGTATTTGTACCGGCAGTATTCAATCTGGTGCAGTGTCACCGAAAGCCGGTATACGCCCGATGACTATTTTCTGTGTTCATTGGTCGGCGCTGGACTGGGGTTCATCGTTGGTTTGGTTGCAGGCAATGTCGTCGTTTCCCTCTCACTGTTTTTTCTTTTTCTCCTGCTTCCGACACTCGTTTTATATGCCCGCTATACGATGAAAGTCAATCGAATGATCGCTTCGTTTAGCCGGTTTGTCGATTTGTTTGCCCGACATTACAGCAGTCATAAAAGTATCGTTATTGCCTTTCGTGAAATGATGGAGGAGTGTCCGAAAGAACTCCAATCCGAACTCATCCTGCTCAATAATAAATTGACAGATGGCGGAAGCTCGATAAAGGCGATGGAAGAGTTTGCGGAAAGGTTGAATCACGACTGGGCACACGACTTTGCCACTTATATTATCAGCGGGTTCGAGGGGGAGACAAAAGATATTCAAAGTGCACTCAACCGGCTGACAAATGAGATGTTTATCCAGCAGGATGAAAAGGAGGAGAGGAATAGCGAGATCCACAGTATCTGGATCAGCCTCTTAATCGTTATCTTTATTTGCGTACTGCTGATTCCTTATAATCATCTACTGTTAAAGGATGCGTATCGCCTCTATTTTTTCACTGCAGACGGACAAGCATTGCTCTCACTCGCTGTTACCGTTTGGTGCCTGTCCATTTTGCTGGCATTTATATGGGGAAGGAGGAATCGCTAAGTGGGGCCGGATTTTTTGCTTCTGTTGATCATTTGCGGTGTGATTGGCGTATTCGCAGCAGTATTTCTGCTAGGAATGTTTCTATCATTATCCAGAGACGCAAGAAACCGACGGCGTTTCCCGACAACCCTCTGGAATACCTGGAGACAAGCAGTTAACAAGCAAGAAGACAGCAAATGGGATCATCTGCTGAAAACGGCAGGACAACCTTTTGGTTGGGGCAAGGCCGAGTGGTTGGCGATCCAGTGGATGTTGGGAGCAGGACTCCTGGTCCTGACGCTTTGCTGGGCGCTGTTCCACCCGAAAAGCGCCGCTTCCCTCCTGGCTATCGGTTTGATTCCTGCAGCGGGATTTCTCCTTCCCCTACTCGTGCTGAAGTGGTGGGCTGGTTACCGCGAGGAAGTCCTTAGTGTTGATATCGCCCGTTTTATCAACCGCTATGTCAACCTGATCGAAAACAGTGTGCCGCCCTATTCGGCTATGGTCAAAGCAGCTCGAGCTACCCGCAAGCTAAAAGATCACCTTCCGTCTTTGTCGCAGTGGAATGAAGACCGATTTGCGGCTCTGGAGCGCTTTAAGGCAGATCTGGGTACGGACGACGCTGCCTTGCTCGTATCCAATATGCGTACAGTTGAAAAGCTTACTACAGAAGTGGTCGCCGTGACGATGCAGCGGCTGGAGTGGGCAGTAGACCATCGAAGGCATTTTCGTCACCGGAAAAAGATCAAATCGCTAGGAATCGGCTACAGCATCATTGTCTACCCGGCCTTTTACATCGGCCTGATCGTCGCTATGTTCCCGTGGTATAAGCTGCTGATTGAAATACTGGAAAAGTATCTTGTCTAAAAGAGAGGGATTGGCATGACCAAATTTTTTGCCATCTTGATGGCCCTCGTATTTACACTTGGTATTATCGTCTCTGCGATGGGCACTGTGAATGAAGCCATTGTCAAGGAAGACGGGCTTCGCGACAGGGCAGTTTCATGGATTCATCACGCAGTTCCATCAACCAATGATCATTAAGGAGTGAAGTTGTTATGTCAAAAATGTTTTTCATCTTTCTTGCCTGTGTCATGGTATTGGGAATCGGAGTCAGTGTTTATGGCAACCAGTTGAGCCCGTCTGCCAATGAATCGGCAGAAAGCATTAAAAGATCAGTTACATCCCTCGATTACGACGCCAATAACGCGAGAATTACCTTTACCACCCAAAGGGGTTCTTCCTACAGCAGCCGATGACACATCTGATTTGTCTCTTAATCGTCGTTGCCATGGCCGGCCTATTGTGCGCCTCTATATGGACACTGGAGCCTGTGGAAATGGTCAAAGAGGCACAGCAGCTGCGCGTCCAAAAAGCGTTAACTCTTACATTTAAATGAAGAGTGGTGCCTCATGCTGAAATTACCTGTTTTTTTGACCTGTCTGAGTGTCATCATCTTCCTCTTTGCTGCTGTTGTGTGCGTCGAGATGTATACGCTTGAAAGAGCCATCGCCAGGGGATTCTACACCGATCTTCTGGATGATATGCAGGACATCGGCTATCTCGATGCCGAGCTGGAGAGCTACTACAAGGAGAAAATGAACGAATTGGAGTGGGAGGCGGCCCAAGGGGATTACTTTGCCGGTACTTGGCCGCGCGAAGAGTCCTTGCGTTCCCGAAAACAGCTACATGATCTGGTACATCTCTCCCTTGGCATACGTCCGACCAGGTTGTCACAATGGATGCATTACTTGTTTAAAGGAGAGCGGGTCTTTACGTTTACGGGCAGCCGTCCTTCAGAATATTTCGATCCGGAGTGGTAAGGTATGAGCAATTTGATTTCCGTACTTGCTTTGCTGGTGATCGTCGTCCCCTTGGCCGTATCGGTCCTGATCAGCGGACCTGACAATCTGCTTACGGCCTGCAGTCACTTTTTTCATCAGCTGCTGGATCAGGCGACCCGTTTTGGTACAAGCTGATGGGGCAGCTGATCACAACCATAGTCAGTATATTGGTGCTGTTGTGCGTCCCTGCCGGCATTTTACAGGTACATACTGTCATGCAGATGAAAAGCGAGCTGGTTGATCTCAGCTTTGCGGCGGCCAAATTTGTCAGCAATCACGGCGGGATGAGCGACATAGATGTCCTCCGGAACGTCCGCAGCTTTGTGCAGACGGAGCTGGACGGAAAAACGTACAAACTGACAGGCAGCGATATTACGATAGAGATCGTCCGGACAAAGGGGGCCGATCCGACTTTGTGGAGTCATGCCGACGAATTTCGTCTCTCCCTGGAAATGCCGTATCCCAAGGTAATCAACCTATTTGCCGGTTTTGAAAAACCGCTCCGAATTGAGCGTCTAGGGACGATCAACGCGATGGACTACGACCTTGTAGGGGGACAAGCATACGGGTATTAAAATCCTTGTGATCAGTTCAACGCTGTTGTTTTTGCTTTTCGGGATGACAGTGATCGATGCTGATCTGGCCATGCAGAAAAAGCTTGAGGTGAAAGCGCTGCTCGAGCTGGCAAATCATAACGCTACTTTCGCAGTCGATCCTGTGCTTAAGACCGAGGGCATTATTGAGTTAATCGAAGAGGAAGCTTTGGAGCGGTTTGCACTCAGGATGAGGGAAAACGGCGGCTACCGGCAGGAGGGGGGATTCTTCTTGCCATCTCCCGCCAGTATTACTACGGATCCCGTCGCATTTACTGCCAAGTACGTCGATTTTTGGCATTGGCAGCGGGATTTGCATTTGTCACTAAAATATACAGGTGATTCCTTGCGAATCGAACAGGCTGAATGGGGCGAGGAAACCCATCCAAGCGGCGGTCATATCACCTTCCATCTTACCGATGAAAAAGGAAAGGAGCTGACGATCGCTCCTAAAAAGATGATCGGCCCTTCCCTGATTGCCGTTGCCTATGTACGCGACCGTCCGTTCAGTCCGCTTTTGCCTGACCACGCTTTTCCGGTCGTCAGCATAGAAGAGGTGAAACATTAACTTTCGACAAATTTCAGCTATTCACTACTATTGTGAATAGCTTTTATGTTTAACCAATTGGATAACCGGGAATTGGAAGTCTAGCCAGTAAAAAGCGCTGCCCTCAATTGTTAATTTTAGTAGACAGGGAGGAATTGCGTTCGTAAATGTCGAAATACGTTACATAAATTGAAAACTGAATATTTTTATTTTCTGATGAAATGAGGGTTGCACATGACTGTCAGCTACTCCTCGATCCAAGGTAGCTCCCGTCGTTGGCGGGAAGTAGAAAAACAATTAGGGATTGTCGTACCTAAATCGCTCTGGACAGACACCTCCGCCTTGTTGTTTTTGGAAAACGTCGCTGCAACGCCCATGTTAGACAAAGAAGAAGAACTCGAATGCATAGTCCGGTACCAACAGTACAAGGACTTGCAGGCTCGTGATCGCTTGGTTCAAGCGTACTTGCGGTATGTAGTAAATACGGCTTTACGCCACTTGAAGAAAGGGATGCCGTTTCTCGATTTGATTCAGGAGGGAACGATCGGGCTGTTCACCGCCATTGATAAATTTGATGTGCGCCGCGGAGTCCGGCTGTATCACTACTCCCATTGGTGGATTTCTCAATCCATCACCAGGGCCATTAGTGACAAAGGCAGACTGATCCGCATCCCGGTCCATATGCACGAGCAGATCCGTCAGTATCAAAAACAGGTCCACCATCTGGCCCATCAGCTTGGCCGTTCCCCTGATCGGCATGAGGTGGCGGAAGCGCTTGAACTCCCATTGGAAAAAGTAGATGCCATTGAGTATACCTTGACGATAAAGATGGAATCGTTTGACGAACAGCCCTATGAAGATGCCTGGGAAACAGAAAATGCGGAAGAGCTGCTCAGCTATGCGGAGATTGTCGACGATGGGGAGTCCTCTTTGGAAGATTTGATCGAAAAGATCGATCTTCGCATGCTGGTTCAGGAGGCGTTAGCAAGATTGAATCCCCGTGCACAGGAAATCATTGCGATGAGGTACGGGTTGTACGATGATCAGGTTCACACATTGGAGGAGGTCGGCAAGATGTTTGGCCTTACCCGGGAGCGGATTCGCCAGATTGAAGCGACGACGATCGAACGTCTGCGCAAACAAAAGGGCTCCCGCGCTTTACTGGAATACCTGATGTAAATGATACGAAATCCACACGGGGAAGCACTCGTGTGGTTTTTTATTTTGCACCAGGTACGGCACGTTTCCAATACAAGAGTGCAGCAGCGGCGCCGATCGCACAGCCCAGCAGCGTATCAAGCAGCCTGGACCCAATGAGCGTAGAGATGGCCAAATCGGCACGGCCAGTCTCCACGATGATTAAGGCCAGCGGCGTGATGAATATAACCGCAAAGGCATAGTTGCGCACAATAATCAATTCCGTCACAAATTGCAAGATCATCACGTACAACCCCAGCATCCAAATCGAAGGCTGCATGATAAAAATACCGCCGGCCAAGATCACGCCCACAGCCGTTCCGACCGAACGCTGGATGGTTCTGTGTACAACGTCAAGCATCGTCGCTCCCCGCAGAACACTGGCACAGGAGAGGGGGACCCAATACGGCCGCTCTATCCCGAAAGCAAAGGCAAGCAGGGTGGCGAACAGAACGGCGATCCCGTTCCGAAGCGATACGGTTACTATCGGGGAATGCAGATCAAAGGCGCTGCGAAATTCATGGCGGATACTTCGAACCGTCACTTGGTTTTTATCCGCCCCACGGCAACCGGGATCCAGCAGCCAGCCCAACATGGCAATGACCCATGCCAAACACCCACCTAGAAATGCGATAGCCATTCGCAGCGGAGCTGCTGACAGATCGACAGGCAGGCCGGTCCCAACAGCGCAGACGAGGACAAAGAAAAAACCGGCAGGAGGCGGAATTCGGAACACGCCGCAAAGAAAAGTAGCAGCGGCGCTAACTCCGCCGATAGCCAGCACCATCGCCCACGGGGAGGCTGCAGAGACCAATCCCAGACCAAAGGAAACGGTCAACCCAAGATTCACCCAAAGCAGCTTGACAGCCCGCTGCTTGTAAGTTTCATTGTGTACATATAGCGAGGTGTATCCTCCGATGGCGGCAAGAAGCGCCCAATGTATTTGACCCAATAAACCGCCTATCACAAACGGAATTCCAATGGATAACGACGCGATTGTCGCTTTGCTCCATGGAGACTGGGGTTTGCGATTGATATGAAAGATCCCGTGCCATCTGTTTTGGCTAAGTAGGGAAAACATCCTCCCGGCGACATGCATTTCTTTGACATTTCCTCGATTAGACTCTTCTCTTTTTTGCAAGTAAATCTCTCCTGCCGGCATAGAACCAGGATGTTCCGTGATATCCATGCGCTCTCCGAGATGTCATATCACATATGTTGCCTTATACACAGCATTTCATGTAACAATGGCTAACGAACAAAAAGGGCCGTCCCGCGATCGTAAAACGCCAGACCGCGGGACAGCCGTATACCTATTCCTCGTATGCGGCGAGCGCTGCGACGATTTGATCCTGAATGGCAGTCAGATCGCCGGCGCTGCCGATGTTTCCGTTCATGACGATGGAGAAGCAGAGCTTTTCCCCGTCTTTCGTCGTGACGTAGCCGGATAAGCTGTTCACACCGGTAAGGCTTCCCGTCTTGGCGCGGGCATTCCCTGCTGCCGGTGTATCCTTCATCCTGTTTTTCAATGAACCATCTACGCCGGCGATCGGCAGGGCATCATAGAAGCTCTCAAACTCCGCTTCCTGCGTAAAGGCTTCCAGCAAATCGACAATCTGGTTGGACGAAATCTGGTTGTACCGGGTGAGACCCGAGCCGTCCACCATATCGAATGTGGTGTTCACCCCAAGTTGGGCCATATCGTCAAGGATGACCTCAATCCCTGCTTCCGTACTGCCTTCTTCGTTCAGCTCGGCTCCCAGGGTCTTCGTCAACAATTCCGCGTAGAAGTTGTCGCTTACCTTCAGCAGGTATTGAACGATCTTGGCCAACGGTTCTGATTCCAACTCGCCTATTTTCACGCTGTTCTCCGGTACCGTTCCCGCTCTCACCACGCTGTTTTTTTGCAGCTTGATGCCGGCCTCCGCCAGCTTTTCCTTCAGGACGGTCCCGGTGTAAAGCGCTGGTTCTTCCACGGTTATCCGCTCATAGTCGGGGGATGCATCGATGGGCAGATTCCCCTTGACATGGATAATGTTCTTGGCCCGTTCGCGTTCTATCACAAAGGTGTTGTCCGCTCCTTTGTCAACGGTTGCCGCCTCATTGATCACCTGGACGTAATCCGTTTTGGGCAGCAGTTCGATGGCGACAGGTTTGCCCGGTGTTGATGCCGGTTTGTAATCGAGCCGCACCGTTCCGCGATTGAGGGCAAGCGCGCTGATTTGAGCATTGTAGTAATAGCTCTCGTCATCCCAGGCCCAGCCCAGCCCGAGTCGATCGCTGTCAAAATAACTGTCGTCGACAACAATATCCCCGTGAATTTGCTTGATTCCCTCAGCCTGTAGAAGCTTGACGATTTGTTCGACAGATACGCCGTCCTGCACCTGCAAGCTATCCTGTGTATGCAGTGTCGGATCGCCGTAGCCTTTGACGAATACATCGCCTTTCAGTATGCCGCCGTTGTTTACCGGAGCAGAGAGGTAAACCTCTGTTTTAAAGCGATACGCTTCTCCCAATTGCTGCAGTGCTGTCGCGCTGGTCAACAGTTTCAGATTGGAGGCAGGAGTGAGCAGCTTGTCGGCGTCCCTCTGATAGAGAACGGCTTCGCCTGCGCCGCGCTCCAGGGATTTTACCACAATCCCGGTGGTGACCCCGTCCAGTTTGGCGTCTTCCAGGATCGGATCGATCAGGTGGGAAAGCTTGTAATCCTTGTCTTCCGCTTCATGATCACCCGGGTCAGGCAGGTCCGGATACTGAGCCAGGAGCACTCCCAGATGGTCCTGAAACTCATTGGCGTACCTGGACTTATACACGCCGTTCAGCAAAATCGAAAAGAGCAATTCGTCTCCATTTCCCGCAGTTACCATTCCGCTCAAGGCAGAGACGCCGGACATGGAACCGGTCTTTGCCATCAGGTTGTTTTCGGCAGGGGTCCCTTTCATCCGAGAGCCCAAGGTGCCATCCACTCCGGCAATCGGCAAGGAGGAGATGAAAATATCACTATACTCCTGCTGCACGACATGGCGGAGCAGCTTGATCATGTCATCTGGAGTGATCAAGTCGAAGCGGGACAAGCCCGACCCGTCTACCAGTTTAAACCCGCTGGCTCCCGTTTCGAGCAGAAACTCGCTGACGATCCGTGCTCCCGCTTGGGAACTGCCTTCGTCTTCCCACAACGCCCCCATGGTTTTCAACAACATTTCGGCGTAGAAATTGTCACTTTCCTTATTCAAGTGAAGAATCAATTCTCGCAGCGGTTTTGAATAATGGGTCAACAGCGGGCTTCCCGTCTGCAGCGTGACTTTGTCTATACGCGACTTTTTGTTGAGTGGAATTCCATTTTCTAGCAAAATCTGCTTGAAGACATCGCCAACAAACAGAGCAGGATCTTCCAAGCCCAAATCTTCTTTGACGGATGCTGCTTGCTTGCCGATCGTTCCGCTGATGGTAATCGTATTTTGGCCGCGCGGACGGTTAAAGACGATATCGCTGGCATTGCCGTCAACCGTGGTCGCCTCGTTTTTGATCTGCACATAGCTGTTGGCCGGGACGACGGTAACGACAGGCGCTTTTCCGGCGGCGCTGCCCGGGGCGACTTCAACGGTCACTGCATTTTCGTTTACAGCCAGAGCGCTAAGCTGGGCGCTGTAGCTGTACAGTTCATCGTCCCACATCCAGCCGTAGCCTAGTCTGACATCGTCGAAGTAACTCTCGTCGAGCAGCAGGTTGCCATTTATTTGGGTGATCCCCTGTTCCTTGATCTTTTGTGCGATAGCGGTCAAATCTTCGATCGAGAGGGAAGGATCCCCGTATCCCTTTACGATCAGGTTGCCGTTCAGAATGCCGCTTTTGTTCACGCTGCCGTCGGCATACACCTCGGTTTTGAACTGGAAGTCGGGACCCAATTTTTCCAAAGCAGCTGCTGTGGTGAACAGCTTGAGATTGGATGCCGGCACGAATGCCCTTTTAAGGTTGCGGGTGTAGAGATACTCGTCCTTTGTCAGGTTGTAGACGGCAATCCCAGCGTTGATGCCGCGGCTGTTTTCCTCCTTTTCCAGGTTTATCAAAAGCTGACCGATGCTGGCCTCGAGAGTTTCAGTCCTGGTGGCTTCTCCCTCGGCGTAAGCAGGCAAAGAAGCTATCTGCATGATCAAGATAAACGCCAGTAGGCAACGCATTGCTATAGTGTTCATTTTCTTTCCTCTACTCATGCGCCTCCTCCTTGGATATGGATTTTTAAATATTCCAACTATTACTATTTAACCATAGTCGCCCTTTTTCGAGCAACGTCGAAGAAACGCGAATAAATAGATCCAAATCGAAAAAACCCCTTTTTTGTCAAAGGGGTTTTTTCGATTTAGGGGGCGTACCTGCGCCTGTACGTGATAATGTTTCGGTACATTTGCTTGTTTTTCAGCTTCAGAAAGAGCGATGCAGCAGGGCGGAAGTTGGCTTCAATAATCCAGATCTGCCCGTTCGTGTCGACTCCCATATCGATACCGATCGTCCGCTCGGTGGGGTAAACCTCGCTTAAACGCTTTGCCGTTCTAATGGCCAGCCAGCTCAATTTGATCAGAGAAAATTCGTTCCCCAGCTGTTTCAGGGTGGACTGGTTAATTGCAGTTTGCAAGGGCAGCACACGGCCGCCGCTATGCTTGACATTGGTAACGACATAGCCGGGACCAGCCACTTTGGCCAGTCCGCCTGTCACCCTCCAGGGAGAGTTGGGCCTGCGCTGAACCATGATGCGAATGTCAAAGGGTCGATTATTCACTCTAGCCAGGGGAATGTACTGCTGTATCAGGTACACCTTTTCCTTCTTTTTCAGCCTTTGAATATACGAATGCAGGGCGTGGAGGCCATTCGCGGTAAAAGCGGTGTTGTCAACGTGGATGATGAAGCGGCCGTTTGCACCAGTACTGACTTTGATCAGATTGGTCCCGCCGCTGCCGCCGGACGGCTTGATTACGACCGTCTTGTATTTATTTAAAAAATCAGCGAGGGACTCTTTGTGAAACAGATTCGTATCCGGCAAATGCGGGGCAAGCAATTTATCCTGCAAAAGGATATTGTACTTTGCCCACTTCCCGGTGTTTAACCTTCCGATAGCACATCCATCCCTTCGTAAGATGTGCTATGCTCCTCTACTCTGATGAGGTTGTTTTGTTTATCGACAAATAACACCCGGGGTTTCAGCGAGGCAAGCTCTTCTTCTCCGAACAAGCCCATGCTGAGGATAATGACGGTGTCACCGGGTTGAAACAGGTGTGCCGGCGGTCCGTTTAGACAAATTTCGCCCGATCCGGCAATCGCTGGTATGGCATATGTCTTCCATCTTGTAGCATTGCGCAAACTGGTGATCTGAACCATTTCATACGGGAGGATGTTGGCTTCTCTCATCAGCCGTTCATCAATGGTAATACTCCCGACGTAGTCCAGTTCTGCTTTTGTGACCGTAGCCCTGTGTATCTTGCCTTTGCACATCAGACGCTGCATGGAGGTGTTTCTCTCCCTTCTCTGGTGTTAGGAAAGCACGTTGTTATTTCGACACTTACTACAATATGTGCATTTGTGATATGGGGTCACATTGGGCAAAGGGCTAAATTTTGTTTTTGCGCCGGAGACCGGGCAAACATACCATGCCGCCAATCGCTTATGTTCATATCGTAAAAAGGATAAGGCGTTGGACGGTTGGCAAAAAAGGAAAGAAGAACGAGGAGGAGAATAATGGAACGACCTTTGCTTCGGTGTATGGCCTGTGACAAAATACGTTTGCTGGATGATCTGGCGGGTCTGTGTGAATGCGGCGGGCTTCTTTTGGTTGAGTACGACTTGGAGAGGATTGGCAATTCCTTGTCGCCAGATGACCTAAAATCACGTTCTTTTACAATGTGGCGCTATCATGAACTGCTGCCAGTCAGGGACCGGAATGCCATTGTTTCTTTAGGGGAAGGAGGTACCCCGCTCGTACGTCTTCAGTCGCTGGAAAAATCGCTTCCCCTGGCCGAATTGTGGGTAAAGCGGGAGGAACAAAATCCGACAGGAAGTTTTAAAGCACGCGGTTTTTCTGCGGCGGTGTCGCTTCTGCAGGAGAGAGGAATCCACCGGGTGGCTGTCCCTTCCAACGGCAATGCCGCGTCCGCGCTTGCGGCCTACGCAGCCCGGGCGAAAATGGAGGCATATGTTTTTGTGCCGAGAGACTGTCCGGGATTGATCGTTGAGGAGTGCCGGTATTACGGTGCCCGTACCTATCAGGTAGACGGATTGATTCATGATGCCGGAGCGATAGCAGAGGCCGGGAAAAACGAACAGAGATGGTTTAACGTTGCAACCTTGCGGGAGCCTGGCAGGGTGGAAGGGAAGAAAACAATGGGATTGGAGTTGGCCGAACAGCTTGGCTGGCAGCTTCCCGATGTAGTCGTCTACCCGACGGGGGGAGGTTCCGGGGTAATCGGAATGTGGAAGGCATTTCATGAACTGCGTCAGCTGGGTTGGGTGCAAAATGAATTGCCGCGATTTGTCAGTGTCCAGGAAACAGGCTGCCAACCGCTTGTCGATGCGATAGCTGCAGGCGCCAAAGAGCCGCCGGGAGTAAAAGAAGTGACGTCCAGCCCGACCGGAATGCGAGTGCCGCATCCGCCTGCAGGAGGTCTGTTACTGTCGATTTTACGGGAGACAAATGGGACGGCCATCGCTGTAAGTGCAGATGAGATCGGCGATGCGCAGCGAATGTTCGGAGCCTGTGGCATATCGGCATCTCCGGAAGGGGCGGCTGTACTGGCAGGACTCGTCCGGCTGTGTGACCAGGGATTTGTTCGTCCGGCAGACAAAGTCGTTTTGTTCAATACGGCCCACGCGCTAAAGTACCTTCCCTGGACAGTTGAGCCTCCGCTGCAGATCATAAAAACCTACGAGGAATGGTGCCAAATTGCCGAAAAGGAAGCGGATGAGCAATGAAATGGCGCGGGCTGTTAACGTGATCAGAATAAGTATGGTACTATGAATTTTGTAAACAATGGTTGCTAGGAGGATACGAACTTGAAAATATTGCTTATTTGCGGCAGCGCTACCCGTACGTCGCGGACCCGAGGCTTGATTCAGGCAGTGGAGCGGGAACTGAGAAAAAGAAGTGATGTTGAGCTGATGAACTTTGATGTCGGCACGGATGTTCTTCCCTTATATAATGGAAGCGAAGCCCAAGCCGAAGATGAAGCCGTAAAGCGGCTGCGAAGCTGCGCCGAACAGGCAGACGGCTTTTACATATGCTCTCCGGAATACCATGCCGGCATGAGCGGAGCACTAAAGAACACATTCGATTTTTTGAGCGGCAGCCACTTTCGCGGGAAGCCGGTCGCCATTTCAGCAGCTTCGGGGGGAAGCAAGGGCGGCGTTAATGCACTGAACAATATGCGAACGGTTCTGCGCGGCGTCTACGCACTGGTCCTGCCAGATCAGATCGTTGTCGATCCAGATCACTTTAATGAGCAAAGGGAACTGGTAAATGAGGAAATGCAAAAACGCATTCAAGGAATAGTCGACGAACTCTGCCAGTATGTCCGATCGCTAGCGGCAGGCAGACAGCAGCAGGTTCAAGCGTAAGGACTGTTTATGTGCGATAGGGCTCCCGGCGGAATCACTGCCGGGGGTTTTTTTGTGGTACACTAACGGCAAGCTGCGAAGGAGGACATGATATGAGCGATTATTTGATTCGGGCAACCGGATTTGGCGGACATGTTCGTGCGTTTGCCGCACGGACGACGGAGGTAGTTGAAGAAATCCGGCGCCGCCATGACATGTGGAATACTGCAAGTGCTGCAATGGGGCGAACCCTGACTGTCTCTGCGATGATGGGAGCAATGTTGAAGGGGGAAGAACACCTTTCTATTAAAATAAAAGGGGGCGGCCCGATCGGCCAAATTGTAGCGGAAGCGAATGCCAAAGGAGAGGTTCGGGCATACGTCACGAATCCTCACGTTCACTTTGAGTTAAATGATAAAGGGAAACTGGATGTGTCACGGGCTGTTGGCACAGAGGGGTTTCTTTATGTAGTAAAGGATTTGGGACTGCGTGAGCCCTATCAGGGAAGCTCTCCGATTGTTTCGGGTGAGATCGGAGAAGATTTTACCTATTACTTCGCGGTATCGGAGCAGACGCCTTCTGCTGTCGGGGTTGGTGTGCTGGTCAATCCGGAAGATCGCGCAGTCATCGCTGCCGGCGGGTTTATCATCCAGCTGCTGCCGGGAACACCTGATGAGGTGATTGAAAAAATCGAACAGCACGTGGCAAAACTCCCTCAGGTATCCAGGTTGATTGGCGAGGGGCTGTCACCTGAACAGATTTTGGAGCGGGTCTTGGAAGATGTGAAGGTATTAAGCCGGCAGGAGATTGTCTTCAAGTGTACCTGTTCCGAACAGAAAATTAGAGATATCCTGCACGGTTTGGGAAAAGAAGAGCTTACCAGCATGATCGAAGAGCAGGGAGAAGCGGAAGTTCACTGTCATTTTTGCAACCAGCGGTATCATTTCGACAAACCGGCACTGCAAGACATTGCAAGCAAGATAGAGTAACGGAAAAACGATAATTGACGCTGTACCGAAATATTTGGTATAATGCCGATAAAACCAAGTATATTACTCGGTATTGGGAGGGGAAAATATGCGCGTTGCCCAGACGATTACCGACCTGATTGGTCAAACACCTCTGGTAAAGCTGAACCGTGTCGTCAGTGGAGATATGGCAGATATTTATTTGAAATTGGAGTTTTTTAATCCGGGAAGCAGCGTAAAGGACCGGATTGCCCTAGCGATGGTGGAAGCGGCAGAACAGGACGGAACGTTAAAGCCAGGTGATACGATTATCGAACCTACCAGCGGCAACACGGGAATCGGTCTGGCAATGGTAGCAGCCGCTAAAGGCTATCGGGCGATTTTTGTCATGCCGGAGACGATGAGCATGGAGCGCCGCAACCTGCTCCGGGCATATGGAGCAGAGCTGGTTCTGACCCCCGGCTCGGAAGGAATGGGCGGGGCGATTCGCAAGGCGGAGGAAATCGTTAAGGAAAATCCTTCATACTTCATGCCGCAGCAGTTTAACAATCCAGCCAATCCAAAAGTGCATCGCGAGACCACAGGCCGCGAATTGCTGGCACAAGCAAAGGAATTGGGCGGAATCGATGCATTTATCGCCGGCATCGGAACGGGCGGAACGATTACAGGAGCGGGAGAGGTGTTGAAGGAAGCCTATCCGCAGGTTCAAATCGTAGCGGTAGAACCGGCTGCCTCAGCTGTACTCTCTGGAGAAAAGCCTGGTCCGCATAAGCTGCAGGGATTGGGTGCGGGATTTGTGCCGAAGATCTTAAATACCGAGATTTACGATGAAATTATCAAAGTGGAGAATGAACAGGCTTTCGAAACAGCGCGCCAGATTGCAAGAGAAGAAGGGATTCTTGGAGGAATCTCATCGGGTGCCGCGGTTTTTGCGGCCTTGCAGGTTGCCCGTCGGCTCGGGCCGGGTAAAAAAGTGGTAGCCATAGTCCCAAGCAACGGCGAACGCTATCTGTCGACGCCACTCTTTCAGTTTGACGAGTAAAAACAAATGCCGCCTCTCGCAGGCGGCATTTGTCGTCAGGTCCCTTTTACCCATATACTGTTGTTTCCAGATCGCGAATTGAATGCTTACAGCTTAATGGGTTCTATGTTATGTTATATGGAGACTCGTTAGGGATGCTGCTACCAATGAACTAATTGGTTTGACCTATTTCCCGAGAGGTAGAGATGAGCGCTCGCTCGATGAAGCAAAGCCAGCGCTTCTGCCATCCAGTCAGGCCAGGCCCGGAAACCCCTAATAGGGTGCTTTGGGGTTCAAGGACTTTATCCCTGCTGAGAAGGAACTGTGTTCACTTGCATCGTTAAGTAGAATTGTACTGTTGATTATGATATGCTATCGACATTATGCGTGAGGAGTTCGTTGTGATTATGAAGCATAATCCGTACGTGATTCACACTGGCGACCGATCCACAGTCGTCTCTGAATTGAAGCGAATAGGCGCCTACCCAGATGAAATCCCGGCAGCAGCTCGCAAGGGAGAGACGCTGATGATCCATTTGGAGGAGGTCCCATTTGAAACTGCAGACCTGTTTGGGCGAAAGCTCAGGGATTGCGGAGGAGAAGCTGTCGTTCAGGTGACGGAGGCGGTCCCCGGGAGCACAGCAGCAACCGTTTTGCTGGTGGCGACCCGGCAGCAGGTCCAAGATGCAATTGCTGCTGCAGGAGAGCTGCCGTTTGCCGCAGCCCAATTGGGCGCCGAGATCGAGCAATTGCTTGATGAAGAAAGCCAATTGGAGAGACGAACCCAACTGGTTTGCGGTTCACATATACTGCCGCTGGGACAGCGAACACTGATAATGGGTATTCTCAACGTCACCCCCGATTCATTCTCGGACGGCGGCAGATTCAATGATGTGGAACGGGCCATCAGCCATGCCCGCCAACTGGTGGCAGAGGGTGCGGATATGATTGATATTGGCGGAGAGTCTACGCGGCCGGGCCATGAACCGGTTGGTTTGGCAGACGAATTGGACCGGATTTTGCCGGTTGTTCGGGCACTGGCGGCTGAATTGAGCGTCCCGCTTTCGATTGATACGTATAAAGCGGAGGTGGCAGAGCAGGCGATCAAAGCTGGAGCCCATATCATTAATGATATTTGGGGAGCTAAACGCGATCCGCGGATGGCTTCTGTGGCTGCCGACCTGCAGGTGCCGATCATTCTGATGCACAATCGAGAAAATGTCTCATACAGGGACTTTTTTTCTGATCTGATCCGCGATTTGCGGGAATCGGTGCAAATTGTCGAAAAAGCCGGTGTGAAAAGAGAAAATATTATTCTCGATCCCGGTATCGGTTTTGCAAAAAACTTGGATCAAAATCTTGAAACCATGAGGCGCCTCGATGATATCGTCGGGTTGGGATTTCCCGTACTGCTTGGAACCTCGCGAAAATCGATGATCGGGCATGTCCTTGATCTGCCCGTTGAGGAGCGGATGGAGGGCACGGCGGCGACGGTGGCATTAGGAGTGGCAAAGGGCTGCCACATCGTTCGTGTCCACGACGTTCTGGAGATGAAAAGAGTTGCCGGCATGATGGACGCGATGTTAAAAGGGGGCGTCCAAAATGGATAAAATATATTTTAACGGCATGTCGTTTTACGGTTACCATGGCGTTTTTTCGGCTGAAGCGGAGTTGGGCCAGCGTTTTTTTGTTGACCTGGAATTGTCGCTTGATTTGTCGAGAGCGGGCGAGAGTGATCAACTTGACGATACCGTCAATTACGCCGATATTTTCTCGCAGGTTCAGAAAATCGTCGAAGGTGAAAGATACCACCTGGTGGAAGCGCTGACGAATCAAATCGCCGTCCGCTTGCTTCGCCTGTTTCCTTTTGCCGAAGTAAAGGTCAAAGTGACCAAGCCGAATCCGCCGATCAATGGGCATTACGACTCAGTTGCGATCGAGATGGTGCGGACGAGAAGGGATGTATCGGGTACATGAGCGTTCTTGCATATCTGGCCTTGGGGTCCAATCTGGGCCAAAGAGAAGGCTACCTCGCTGAGGCTGTCAGGGCCCTTGAGGAAATGCCAGAGATTACGGTAACAGCGGTATCTGCCGTATACGAAACTGATCCGGTCGGATATCTGGATCAGCCCGCCTTTTTAAACATGGTCTTGGCTGTCAAAACCGTTTTCTCTCCACTTGAACTGCTCGCTGCAGCCATGGAGATTGAAAGGAAACTGGGCCGAGAGCGCCTGATACATAAAGGGCCAAGGACGATCGACATCGACATTTTGCTGTATGGCAGAGAAACCGTCCAACTGCCCGATTTGAAGATTCCCCATCCTGCCATGTTGAGCCGAGCTTTTGTACTCATTCCCCTGCGGGATGTCTTGGAAGAGAATACACCACCGTTTGAACATAAATCAATTGACAAGTGGATTGCCGAAACGGATGATGTTAAGGGGGTGCGAAAATGGGGGATGCTCGACTGGGCAACCGGATACGGGCCTTCCGGAAGTTAAAGGGGTATACACAGCAATCGCTGGCCCAAGAGATGGGGGTATCGCTTGCTCTGGTAGGGTCGTTGGAGCGGGGCACGCGGAAGCCTACGGAATCAGTTTTACGGAAGATCGCCAATACTTTACAAGTAGATTACGAAGAATTGTGTGCTATAACTAAGAGATAACAAAACGCTTATGACGGTTTTTCCCTCTCTATTGGGGGGTAAAAGTGTCGATCGCAAGCGTTTCTGTGTCCTTTTCCTTTCCCGAGGAGGTCGAATTATGAAGATTGCCGATATTGAGTTGAAGAATAATGTCGTTTTGGCTCCGATGGCTGGTGTTTGTAATCCGGCCTTTCGTTTGATTGCAAAAGAATTTGGCACCGGCCTTGTCTGCGCCGAGATGGTCAGTGACAAAGGGATTGTCAACGGCAACAAGAAGACCATAGATATGCTGTTTGTCGATGAGCGGGAGAAACCGCTCAGTCTGCAAATTTTTGGCGGCGACAAAGAGACCCTGGTCGAAGCGGCAAAATACGTAGACAAGCATACCAATGCAGATATCATCGACATCAATATGGGTTGTCCTGTCCCGAAGATCACCAGCTGCGACGCGGGAGCACGTCTGCTGCTTGACCCGAATAAAATCTATGAAGTAGTGTCCGCCGTCGTCGATTCGGTAGAAAAGCCGGTAACAGTAAAAATGAGGATTGGCTGGGACGATGAGCATCTGTATGCGATTGATAACGCCCAGGCGGTCGAACGGGCCGGCGGACAGGCGATTGCCGTTCATGGCCGCACACGGGTGCAGATGTACAAGGGCAAAGCCGACTGGGATTGGATTCGCCGCGTAAAAGAGGCAGTCAGTATCCCGGTTATCGGTAACGGCGACGTCGCTACCCCTGAGGACGCCCGGATGATGCTGGATTCGACCGGATGTGACGGAGTGATGATCGGCAGGGCAGCGCTCGGCAACCCATGGATGCTGTACCGGACCATTCAGTATCTGACAAAAGGCGAGCTGCTTC
Organism: Brevibacillus sp. B_LB10_24; assembly: GCF_046036945.1. NCBI lineage: Bacteria > Bacillati > Bacillota > Bacilli > Caryophanales > Paenibacillaceae > Brevibacillus > Brevibacillus sp. B_LB10_24. Next base: position 47,190 of record NZ_JBJQOQ010000037.1, read on the forward strand.
CCGAACCGACGGCGCGGGAAAAAGTAGAAATTTGTCTGCTTCACGCCGAGCGTCTCGTTGCGCTAAAAGGTCCACGCGTTGGCATTCTCGAGATGCGTAAGCATGCCGCCTGGTATTTAAAAGGGCTAAAAGGAGCTACCCAGACGAAGAACCGCATTAATGAAGTGGAAACGGAAGAGGAACTGCGCCGAATTCTGTTCGAGTATGTCGAATGGGTAGAAAACGCTGATGCCGAAGAATTGGAATTGGTAGCGGCACCCAAACATTGACAACCACAAATTCATATCCTATAATCGTCGTATTATCGAATAAAGCTGCCAGTTTACCTCTGGCAGCTTTCCCTTTGACCCATCGATGACATCCAACCGTATAATATGCAGCGAATTTACATATAATCCTGTGTACTTTTGTACCGGGAGAAATTATTAAATAACGGGGGAATTAAAGATGTCCGAAAAAGAAGTGATCCTCACACCAGAAGGTCTAGCACGATTGGAACAAGAGTTGGAAGAATTGAAAACGGTTAAGCGCAAAGAAGTAGCTGCCCGCATCAAGGAAGCGATCAGCTATGGAGATATTAGTGAGAACTCGGAATACGAAGAGGCCAAAAACGAGCAGGCTTTTATTGAAGGAAGAATCCTCACTCTGGAAAAAATGCTGCGCAACGCACGGATTATCACAAATGAGGACGTCGATACCGGTGTTGTCAGCGTGGGTTCTACCGTTCGACTGAAGGATCTTGAATTTGGCGATATTGTAGAGTACACTATTGTCGGTTCGGCAGAGTCTGATCCGATGAATAATAAGATCTCCAACGAATCGCCGGTCGGCCAAGCGCTTTTGGGCAAGGCAAAAGGGGCGATTGTAGACGTACAAGTGCCTGCAGGCGTGATTCAATACGAAATCTTAGATATCAGTTTGTAAGGTCGACAGGCGTACCGCTTTAACCAGGGGTACGCCCTGTCGTTTATCGCAACCTGGTTTACCCCACACGTTTTTCGAGGAGTGAAGAGATAGCATGGCACGGGAAGATGAAATGCAAATGGAAGGTCAACAACAGGAAGGGTTACACGAGCTGCTGCAGGTCCGGCACGATAAGATGGATCAGCTTCGCGAGTGGGGATTGGACCCGTTCGGGAAAAAGTTTGAACAGACGGACCACGCTGCAGACGTCATTGCCAAATTCGGCGAAAAATCAAAAGATGAGCTGGATGCCGAGCAGCACGTCGTAACGTTGGCTGGGCGGCTGATGGCAAAGCGTGCAATGGGTAAGGCCAGTTTTGCGCAGTTGCTCGATCGTTCCGGGCAAATCCAGATCTACATCCGCCTGGATGCAATCGGGGAAGATTTGTACAAGGTGTTTGATTTAAGCGATATTGGCGATCTCGTAGGAGTTACTGGTGTCGTCTTCAAAACCAAGACTGGCGAATTAAGCGTGAAAGTCCAGGAATTTACCTTCCTTACCAAGTCGCTGCGTCCGCTGCCGGAGAAATTCCATGGATTAAAGGACGTGGAGACGCGATACCGGAAGCGTTATGTCGATTTGATTGTAAATCCGGAGGTCCGGGATACATTTATTGCTCGCAGCCGCATCCTCACCTCGATGCGCCGCTATTTGGATCAACTTGGCTTTTTAGAGGTGGAGACGCCAACTCTTCACGCAATTGCCGGAGGAGCTGCTGCCCGTCCGTTCATTACGCACCACAATGCGTTGGACATGCAGTTGTATATGAGAATTGCCATAGAGCTTCATCTGAAACGATTAATTGTCGGCGGATTGGAAAAGGTCTACGAGATCGGGCGCGTCTATCGCAACGAAGGTATTTCTACGCGACACAATCCAGAGTTTACCATGATCGAGCTGTATCAAGCGTACGCCAATTTCGAAGATATCATGGAGTTGACGGAGTCGTTGATTGCCCATGTGGCACTAGAAGTGCTCGGAACCACAAAGATCCAGTACCAAGGACATACGGTCGACCTGACTCCGAAATGGCGCCGAGTTCATATGGTTGATTTGATCAAGGAGCATGTTGGCGTCGACTTCTGGAAAGAGATGAGCGATGATGAGGCGCGTGCTTTGGCAAAAGAACACGGCATCACTGTCGAGCCTCACCATACGTTTGGGCACGTTGTAAATGAATTCTTTGAACAAAAAATAGAAGAAACACTGATCCAGCCTACATTTGTATACGGGCATCCGGTAGCGATTTCTCCATTGGCGAAGAAAAATGAGCAAGATCCTCGCTTTACCGACCGTTTTGAATTGTTTATCGTTGCTCGCGAACATGCGAATGCATTCACGGAGTTAAACGACCCGATTGACCAGCGGCAAAGGTTTGAAGCTCAATTGCTGGAAAAGGCCGCAGGAAATGATGAAGCACACGAGATGGACGAAGATTTTATCGAAGCGCTTGAATACGGAATGCCTCCTACTGGCGGCTTGGGAATCGGGATTGACCGGCTGGTAATGCTGCTTACAGATTCCCCATCGATTCGCGACGTGCTGCTCTTCCCATTAATGAGGGAGAGAGCGGGAGAATAACCGATAACGGGAAACCAGTCTTGGCTTTGAAAAAGACTGGTTTCCATTTTTTGTGTCTTGCACTTATCGGGTTCAGGGTGATATAGTAGACCATGTTGTCGCTGCAGATTCGATTTGAAAAGAGGAATCAAAAAAATCGTTGACAACAAAACGTTAATTTGATATGATATAAAAGTTGACGTTAATGCTCTTTGAAAACTGAACAGCGAAGCGTTTTAGTGAGTAATC
>NZ_JBJQOQ010000038.1:0-48991 GCF_046036945.1 Brevibacillus sp. B_LB10_24
CCTTTACGTTTAGAAGTGGGAGACTTCTTTCGGAGGGAAGTTAAATCCGCCGGCCGTATCTCCTCAGGTAATCCTCCACATCGTTGTAGACCCCTGACTGGTTGGCGTACTTGACGTAGTTTTTTGCTTTGCGCAGCCACTCCAGTGTGGAAGGCCGCACTTCTTCCAGCAGCGCTTCGAAATCAGCCATGCGCATCGGACGCTCGGAGCCGGTTTCGAGTATCTCGCCGAGGACCCGTTCGGCCGCCCTTTCGCACAGGTTTTCAATATCCGCTCCAGAGAAAAATTCCGTTCTGCCCGCGAGCAGCTTGGTGTCGATGTTCTCGATGTAGCGGCCCGCAAGCTTCAGGCGAAACATGTGCTCTCTCGCTTCCTCGTCCGGAGGTGCGACGAACACGAGCCGGTCGAACCGGCCGGGACGCTTGAGCGCGTCATCGACGTCCCACGGCATGTTGGTGGCGCCGATGACCAGCACCTGATCCGTGTCTGTATCGACACCTTCCATCTCGGTGAGGAAGGTATCGATCATCCCCCGCATGCTGGAAGAAGACTTGGAACGGTTGAAGCCGATCGTATCGATCTCGTCGAAAAACATAATGCTGGGTTTATGGGCCCTCGCCTTGTCGAATAGATCGCTCAGATTCTGTTCGCTTACGCCGATGTATTTGTCCAGAATATCGGTAATATGGATGGGGATGAACGTCGCCCGGCACTCCCCTGCCGTCGCCTTCGCCATAAACGTTTTGCCGCAGCCCGGCGGACCGTACATCAGCACGCCCCCGCCCGCCTTTTTGCGAAATTTGGAGAACAGCCCCTGGTTCTGAAAAGGACTGATAATCCGCAGTTGAATCGTCTTTTTGAGCTCCTTTAGGCCGGCTACATCTGCAAACGTTACTTTCTCAAGGGAGCTCGGACGGGGCGGCACGGCGGATTTTCCGCCATCCAGCACCTGCAGCCCGACGGCCGATCTGGCGAAGACGGCAGAACGATCGTTAGGGTCCGCCTCGGTTTCATCGTCATCTCCGTCATCTCCGTCATCTTCGGCAATATCTTCTTCATCTGCTTCGTCATCATCTGGGAATTCCACGTCCTCGTCATACGTCCCGTGATCGCCCGACGCAGGCTGTTCGGCGGCTTGGTCACCGCCTTGCTGCAGCCGTGCGGTCGCTAATGCGATGCCGTCTATCAATGCGATGCGGAGCACGTCATCGGTACAGACGGCGAGAGCGGCGCTGAATTGTCCGATGGCATCCACCCACTGCCCGCGCTCCGCGTATTCTTTGGCCAACCAGTACAAGGCTTCTGCATCGCCCGTATGCTCCAGCGCCATTCGTTTCAAAAAAGTGAGCCTGTCCATCTGTTCCGTATCCTTTCTCATATCGAAGAATGGTTTAGCAAATGCTTGTTACTCTACGAGACCAGCCGTCTTGGCCGAAACCCACGCCGGCAATCCCTTTTTCCAGAGGCGGGTTTGCCAGGGATCTAATTGCGCTGTTTCCGCAACCCACTTGAGTTCCGAGGTGCTGTAAACGCCCTGCAGCATCCCCCCAACCGCGACGATCCACCGCTCCTCGTCCACAATCTGTACGGGTGCATGCCAGGAGGCGGCATAGGAGGGATCATACGGATATTCAACCGGATTTTCTGCCGCATGGATCGATTCGGCGTACACCTGCAGATCGGCTAATAGAGCATGAAGCGAAGCCGCGTCCCCCCTGTGGAAAATTTCCTCTCCCCCCAGATAAAGCGACTTGTCGCGAAGAATCAGGTTCAACTCGGCCAATCCGGCCAAAGGGAGGATGACTCTGGCTCTTTTGCAAGAGTGCGACGCATTGTGGATGCACACTGCCCGGCCCGTTATGGCCACACCGAACGGCCCCTGACTCCCCTGCGCCGTCTCATGAAACGCCACCAGTTGTTCCGGGTCTGGAATTTGGCAGGCTTGACGAATGAGCGCTATCTGTTCGGGAGGACGTTCGTAGTCGCTTAGTTTGTCAAAAAAAGCATGTGCCCGGCAAACCGCCTCGATAAATTCCTCGTCCAAAAGCGGATATGACTCGTCAGGGTAGCTGGCCAGGATGGGCGTATCGAATTCGGCCAGGTGAGGCAGCGCCTTTACCTTCTCCAACAAATCGATCCATTCTTCCCCGCTGATCGGGCTCCCGAGTATGGAATACTTTTCAACGGAGTCCAGAAACACCGCACTCTGATCAGGCACAAACGCCACTTCGGCTTGGCGGATGCGGTACCAGGGGATAAACGCCTTGCCGCTCCCATACACCCTCCAGTAAAGCCCTTGATCGGTGAACACGATCCCTTCCTTTCCTTTGCCGAAATTCGTAAAATCGAAATACGCCCAGACGCTGCATTCCGCCGCCATGTCAAAATGCTCGCGAATCCGCTCGTGAATCGGACCGGGCAGCGTTTTCTTATAGATGCCGGCACCGCCGTACGGCTGAAGGATCCTCAAGAGAGCTTGATCCAACGTGCTCTCAACAGTTGTATCGGCTTTTAGGCCGGGTCCATCATCCGTCGACCCGATTTCCTCTCGCAGTAAGACGACCTGCGGCAGTTCGGATATCTCCTGCAGCAAATCAATCCATTCGAAAACCTTCAACGGACTGCCCAAAAGCGGGATCTCATTATTGGAAAAACGAAGTGTCCCTGCATCGGAACTCCACTTGTTCGGAGGCTCAAGGTTCGTCCAGGAAACAAAGGATCCCGAGAAGGCCTTCCAGTACAGTCCCTCCTCAGTGAACGCGATGCCTCCCCGGCCTTTGCCGATCATGGTAAAGTCAAAATAGACCAAAACCGGATCATCCTGCGGGATATTGCAGTGGGAGCGAACCTTCTCCAACATCTCTTCGGGAATCGGATGAGCGTAGACTTTGTTCCGGAGATAGGTGCTGCAGACGCGAAGCAGCGCTTGTCCCAACGTCTCCTCGTTACGCCCGGCACTCCCCTGATTCCCCTGGTCTTCTAGCAGGGCAAATTTCTGTGCCACATCCCGCAGTTCCGTTACCAAGGCTGCCAACTGGTCTCCGGACAAAGGGCACGACGCCAAACTGAATTCGAAAACCGAATCCAGTTTCAGATCACCTTTCTGAATTTGAATCGCAGTGATTTTTGCCAGTTTAGACCAGGGGAGGAACATCTTGGACCAAAGTGCTTTCCAGTAAATACCTCTTGTCGTAACGACAATGCCGTCCTTCCCGTAACCGAAAACCGTACCATCGAAAAAGGCGATCAACCGCGCTTCCTCCGGCACCTCAAATTTTTGCCGCAGCCGGGATTCTATTTTCTGCGGGATTTCGTCAATATAGCATTTTTCTCCTTTATAAGCTGAGCAGGCCTCGCTTAACGCCTGCACGAATGTCGTTGCATATTCCAAAGACTCTGCGACCCCTCTCACACCGAAATCGTTTTTTGCACTATTGCCGCTTTTTGAACAAACCAAAAATGGCAAAGATAATGCCAAGCAAAAGAATCAGAAGCAGGTATGGATAGTGAATCAGGCAGCGGTACAGCCCTTTCCAGATGGGTGTTGTATACAGCTTGCTTTTGCCGATCCGGGAGAGTGTTTCCAGCCAGGATTGGATCGCGGCATTATCCGGGAACAGCCGCTCCAACTCGCGAAAATGACGCACGGCCGCCAAATAACGCTTCTCCTCGTACAACATTTTTCCGTACGTCACCTGCATTTCCAGGTCCTCGGGCTTGAGCTGCAAATACGCCTTGAGCTCCTTGATCGGCCGATCAATGCCGAATTCCAATTGGAGCTGAATCGCTGTGAGCCAATTTGCAGGATCTTCCGGATAGACCGAGCAGAGCTGCTTCCAATAATTTTTCAAAAGACGGTAGTACTCTTTTGGATTCTGCTGGTATGCGTCAAGCGTTTGCTGTGCGTTCAACCCCTCCTCCAGGTGTGGATCAAGCATAAGCGCTTGTTCGGAATGGGATTTGGCGGAACGCAGGTCACCGTATCTCATATAAAGGAACGCCAGATTGGCATGAATTCCGGCTTGCGCAGAATCGAGAACGATGGCTGTTTTCAGGTGTTCAAGAGCTTCCGCCGGTTTGCCCAGCGCATCAAAGCATAAACCCAGCAGCCTGTATTGCTGCGGATCATCGGGCTGAAGGCGATTCGCCTCATGGAGCATCTCGATCGCCCGGTTCACGCGTGACAAATACGCCGGCTGTATCTCATTCCGGGACCACAGTCTTCCCGTTGCCCGATTCCTGTCCAGGCCATTATATAGCGCACTCGCCAGACTGTAACGGTAGGAGGGGGATTCCGGTTCCCTTTCGATACACCGCTCAAAAAAAACGGCTGCCTGATCAAACTCGTCCTTATCACTGCAAATTTGACCCATCACATCCAGACCGGCTGCCATATCCGGGTAGGCGGCAAGGATTTGTCGTGCGCTTTCCTCTGCTTCTTCATACTGCTTGAGACGGCGATACGCCATCGCCTGCAGATACAACACCACCGCATCCTGCGGATTCTCCCGCAGCAGTTCGTACGAGCTCGCGATCGCCTCCTCATACTTCGCTCTGTTGTACAATCCGTAAAGCCTTTCATACATTTGTTCCCGCAAGTCCGTTTGATCTACTTCAGTCGTATTGTTCATGTCTTATGATTCATCCTTCTCCTGCCGATATAAAAAGGTAGGCATTCTCCTTCTACGTATGCCAAGAAAACCATCTATTGGGTGAAATCCCCAGAATCTATTTTACACCAACTTCTCCCATTTTGAAAAATCGAAATGTCGAAAAAAGAAAAACACCGCGTCGTTTAGCATTCGAGCGGTGAAAACACGCTGCCAAATAAAGCGGTGGCGAGAATCAAAATGGTGATCTAAAACACACATTCACTCGCAATCGTTGAGATTAGATAACATAACATTTATTATGTCATCTAATTTCTCCATTAATTGCGACCGGCCCGCAACTCCCTTTTTCAAATCCAGCCTTCACAACTTGTTGCTCTGCGCAGACGGAGACTGAAAGATCAATTCCCCGTCCCGTCCGTATGCGGCAACCGAACCGTGCTGGTCACCTTCTCCGCTGTCGTCAATCGCGACATACCACAGCGTGAACCCGTCCTCATTTACTAGTTTCGCCTCATGCGTCTTTTGGCCAAGCGTCAAAACCACTTTTTCGATATTCGTGTCCAGTACCTGACCTAAATGTACCGATGCATATGTATTTTCCCCTTGGGCCTGGTATTTGTTCGTGATCCAGGTAGCTGCCCCGTAGGTGACGGGCACAGCATCCGCAACTCCAAAACCTGAATTACCCTGGTAATGCCACCCCTCTTCGTCATGGAAAAAATGAAGCAGCTTCAAGTCCTGCTTTGAATCTTCTTGCGAATGGGCGAAAGAAAAGGCGTACTGATCCCGCTCAACCGTATGGAGAATATTTGGCACTCCGCTCTCCTGCACGGCCTCTTGCAGCGATTTCGGCTGGTGATTTTCCGCGGGACCGGCACTGAGTTCATTCCCTTGGCATCCGGTGACAAATGTCATGAAAAGCAAAAATACGACAAAGAGATACTTCACTGGCAGAGACTCCTTTCGTTCGTCTCTATAGTATAACATGAAAAAAATCCCTGGGGTTATTTGCCGGGTGGAGACGACGGATCGGCCCGACCTTCATTGGTCATAGGCTATCATAAAAACGCCCTGCAGCGAATGCAAGGCGTTTTTTCCAAATCACTTCTTCTTTGTCAACAGCCCGATAGCGATATCCCAGAATGCCTCTTGGTCAATATCAAACACAATATCCACTAGCTGCGTACCTGCCGGGAAATTTTCCGGATGAGTAAAGTCGCGGCGGCGGGACTCGTGATACCCGATAGCGCGTCCGTAGTTTGGCCCGTAATTGGTATCAATGTCGATATACCTTTTTTCCATTTTTGTGATAATTTTTGGATCGAGGAAAACAGCTGCCGTGATGGCATCCCATACATAACTGGTCGCTTGCGGATTATTTTGGAACTGAGGTCCTTTCAAATCTTTAAACTGTTTGACGATCGGCGTTTCCGGATGACTTACGATTCGGTCATAGATTTTCTTATTAAAGGAGAACTTTTCAGCGATATCATTGGGAACGACAATTTGCCGCTTAAAAGGCGTGCGGAGCGCAATCTTGATCGATTCCGGATCATACCACCAGTTAAACTCGGCAGCAGGGGTCGTATTGCCGGGGATATCGATCGCTCCTCCCATGTAGATTACCTGTTTGACCATCGGCACGATTTCCGGATTCTTTTTCACAGCCAAAGCCAGATTCGTGGCAGGGCCCAGGGCAAAGATCGTGACCTCGTTCGGATTTTTCTTCACTTGATCCACAATAAAATCGACTGCAGTCGTATCCAGCGGTTTGGTTTTTGGATAACCGCCGTACGGTTCTTTTGCCAATTGCAAATAGGATGCAGGGCGAGGGCGGCTGTATGAACCCATATACTCGGTATTTCCGTATAATTTCTCTTCCGCATCCAGATGGCCCATGCGATTGCCCATTAATGCCTCTCCCGCACCCATCACGACGGGGATATCCTTACGGCCAATCAACTCCAGCTGCCGCAGGGCGTATGCGGTACCTTCTTCTACCCAGGTATTGCCGGCTACGGTGGTGACTCCCAGCACGTCTACATGATCCGAATTGGCGAGCATATACATCACATAGGCATCATCGTTTAGCTGTCCCATATCTGCATCAATAATGACTTTCTCTTTCTTGTCTGCAGCGCTTGCTGTCGGGATCAACCCGTTGTTGCCTGCAGGCATGCCAAGAGTGACTAACAGGAGAACAGCCATTGTAAACAATAGGACAAATTTGAAACGCTTCATTCAGACTCCTCCTCTTTTTTGACCAGATATTGTAAATTAATTCCATTTATACAGCTTTTATTTAACATTCTCCTTCGTGATATTGATTAATTCCACCATGTACTCATCCTGAACCTCTTTGCCGTTGATTAAATCGAGAGCGTATTTGACGCCATAGTACCCCATTTCATCGGGTCGTTGATCGATCGTGGAGATCATCTTGCCTTCTTTGATGTACTGCTTCGCCTGATCAAGGGCGTCGTAGGCCGCCACTTTGATCCGATCCGTCTTGCCAACGGCAGCAATCGCCTGAACCGCTCCAAAGGCCATCATGTCATTGGCGGCAAATACGCCATCCAGTTCGGGATTGGCTTGCAATATATTGGTCATCACGTTAAGCGCTTCTTCTGTCTTCCAGTTGGCCGATTGGGAAGCCACCACTTCGATGCCGCTGTATTCACTAAATGCCTTCATAGCGCCGGCTTTTCGATTTTCGGCGTTGTCGACGCCTTGAATCCCTTCGATAATCGCAACCTTCCCTTTGCCATTCAGCTGCTCAGCGAGATACTTGCCCGCCATGTACCCCCCATCTAAGTTGCTGGCGCCGACATAGGGAACCCGCAGTCCTGCAGCTTTTGCCGTTTCCGGGTCTACCTGGTTATCGATGTTCACAACTGTAATCCCGGCGTCTTGTGCCTTTTTCAGGACGGGGACAATTTCTTTTGAAGCGCTTGGGGCGATGACGATGGCATCCATTTTTTTCGCGATCATGTCTTCGACGATGGCAATCTGTTGTTCCACCGAGGTCTCCTCCTGGGCAGCCTGGGCATAGAGCTTGATCCCAAATTCACTTTCCGCCTTTTTTGCCCCCTCCTCCATGGCGATGAAGAAAGGGTTGCTTAACGTCTTCATGACGAGTGCCACCTGCAGTTGTTTTTTTCCCTGCGGTTGCGATCCTCCTTCAGAGGTGCCGGCATTCGGTGCGGTTTGAGTGGTACTGCATCCGGCTGCAAGTGAAGCCAGCAGGAAGATTCCTGCGATTGCCTGGAACAGGCGTTTCGAATTGATCATGCTTTCTCCCCCTCGAAAAAAGAATAGATAAGATAGAATAAAACTTTATCTAATAAATAACAGCGGGCCCGTGCTGTTAGTTATTACCTGCCAGATCTTTTTTGGCTCGACGGAACTGGTCGTAAAAGACGGCTCCGATGATCACCGCTCCAATGATGATCTGCTGTAAAAACGGAGACACGTTCAACAGGTTTAACCCGTTCTTTAACATGCCGATTAAAATGGCTCCCATGATGGTACCGCTGATCTTGCCTTCTCCACCGGACAGACTTGTTCCGCCGATGATCACGGCCGCAATCGCATCAAGTTCATACCCTACCCCGGCAATCGGCTGAGCAGCGTTCAAGCGGCCTGCCAGGATGATGGCTCCCAGTCCGCTGCAGATGCCGGATATCACGTACACCCAGATTTCGATCTTCATGGTGTTGATTCCCGATAAGCGGACGGCTTCCTTATTGCCGCCCAATGCATACACATACCTGCCAAACTTGGTGTAGTTCAGAATAAAACTGGCGATGATGGCTACTGCCAAGGCGTATATGACTGGCAGCGGTATGAACCCGATCGATCCTGCGCTAATCGTTACGAATGTTTCTGGAAACATGTGGATCGTTTGGCCATTCGTTATGTAAAGAGCGGTACCTCTGGCAATGCTCATCATGCCTAAAGTGGCAATAAAGGCAGGTACCCTGAATTTAGCGATGATCACGCCGTTAATCAAACCCAGTACGGCTCCCATCAAAATACAAAATACCAACGGGAGCCCAACACCCCATCCCGAGCTTAGCGTTAGACCCAGGATAACGCTGCTTAGTGCCGTCAAAGGCCCGACCGACAAGTCGATCCCGGCAGTAATGATCACAAAGGTCATGCCAACGGCCAAAATAGATGAAATCGAAACCTGCAAAAGAATATTCATCAGATTGGTAACATCTAAAAAGTACGGGCTGGAAAATGAAAGCAAAAGAAACAGGACGATGATCGCCACACCGATACCCAGCCTGTCAGAAATCTTCTGAAGCATCACTTATCCCCCAACCATAACTGACATGATTTGCTCTTGTGTTAAGCGTCCATCGTTGATGAACTCTCCTGTGATCCTGCCTTCGTTCATGACGATAATTCGGTTGCTGACACGCAGCACTTCCGGAAGATCGGAAGAAACGACGATGATGCTTTTTCCCGATGAAGCGAGATTCTCGATGAGCTGATAAATTTCTTCCCTCGCTCCCACGTCAATCCCCCGGGTAGGCTCGTCAAAGATGAGAATGTTACAGTCTGTAAGCAGCCACTTGGCGATAACCACCTTCTGCTGGTTTCCTCCGCTCAACAGCTTTACTTTTTTGTCATAAGAGCTGGCTGCGATTTGCAAGGTCTTCATCTGCTGCACAGCAACCTCTTTTTCCTTGGCCAAATGGAGCAGAAACGCTTTTGAGACCGCTTTCAAATTGGCCAACGTGATATTCTTTTCAATGCCGCTTTCAAGCACCAACCCCTCTCTTTTTCGATCCTCGCTTAAATAGCCGATGCCATGCCTTACCGCGTCTTTAGGAGAGCCTATCCGGATCGGCTTTCCGTTCAGGAATAACGATCCGTCATCGGGCCGGTATGCGCCAAAAATCGTTTTCATCAGTTCGGTTCTCCCAGAACCCACCAGACCGGCAAAACCGATGATCTCCCCTCTTTTTAATTCGAAGCTGACATTTTTCACCAACTGCCTATAAGTTAGCGCTTCCACCCTCAATACGGTCTCTTCGACAGTTCGATTGGCGGTTCCACGCTGCCTGTCTATCTTCCGCCCTACCATCTTGTTGATCAATTCCTCTGTTGTGACATCTTCCATGCGGACAGTGTCCACGTACTGCCCATCACGCAAGATGGTGACGCGGTCAACGATCTCCTTAAATTCATGCAGCCGGTGTGATATGTAGATAATCGCCACCCCTTCCCGCTTTAATTCCTTGATGATTCTGAACAATTCAGCCGCGTCTTTTTCGGAAATCGACGAGGTTGGCTCATCCATGATAATGATTTGACGTTTCTTGATTAAGGAACGGGCAATTTCGACCATTTGTTGCTGAGCCGTACTTAAATTTTTCACCAGGCTTCCGGGATCGATTTGGACTTTCATCTTCTGTAAAATTTCTCGCGTCTGTTTTTCCATTAACGGGAAGTCGACGATTGGCAGACTGCGGGTCAGTTCTTCTCCAAAAAAGACATTTTCAGCTACCGTCATAGCCGGGATCAGATTCATTTCCTGATAAATGGTGCTGATCCCGAGCCGCCGGGAATCAAGGGCGTTATGGATTTCGACCTCTTCATCCTGCAGGTAAATTTCCCCATCGTCCTTTTTTTGAGCGCCGCTCAATATTTTGATTAACGTAGATTTGCCCGCTCCGTTTTCTCCCAACAAACAGTGAACCTCGCCTTTCTTCAAGGTAAAACTGACATGATCCAGGGCTTGAACCCCTGGAAACGATTTGCAGATGTTCTCCATCCTCAGCAGGTACTTCTCTTCCAATTTCCCACCTCCCAGCACTGCAAATCGAAACGGAATATTTCGATTAGTTTCGATTGATTTTATATTAAGTTAATACGTAACAAAAAGCAACCATTAAAAAAGAAATATAACCTATTAAAGTTACGAATGCTTTGTTTTTCAAATCGTTATCGGGCTTATTGTGAAATGATTCTTTTAAAATTATAATGAATAATAGCTATTCATCTCATCTATATGGGAGTTCGGCACGGTTTCGATCATGTTTAAAATTAGGTGATAAAATGTTTGCTGCCGAAAGAATAAAGAAAATAAAGAAAATCCTGCTGGAATATAAAAAGGTGGATGTCTCACACCTCAGCCAGATTTTCTCTGTCTCTGAAGTGACGATCCGGAAGGACTTGGAGAAGTTGGAGAACGAGGGCTTTTTGACGAAGATACATGGGGGGGCTGTACTAAACGAACTGAGTCCCCTGGACATCCCCCAAAATCTAGTGGAAATTCCTGAATTCGAAAACAAACAAATGATTGGCATCATTGCCGCGCAAATGATCGCGAACAATGAAGCTGTCTTTATTGGCGCCGGCTCCACCTGTCTGCAAATTGCTAAACATATCAAAGACAGGAAGAACCTTACTGTTGTTACCAACAACATCAGTGTTGCAGTTGAGCTTTCCGTTGTTCCTACGATTCGCGTGGTACTAACCGGCGGTGACGTTCGGGCGGATGCCTTTACCCAATCTGTCGTGGGCCAACAGGTATTGGATGAGATAGGAGGAATCTATGTAGACAAAGCGTTCATCGGAGTTGGGGGAATCAGCCAGAAAAGAGGTTTTACCGTTCACGACTCCAATGATGCGGCAATCGCTGCTGCTATTGCCAAATCCAGCAATGAACTGATCATCGTAGCTGACCATACCAAATTTAATAAAATCGCTTTTTCCCCGTTGGGCGACTTGCTGTCAGCTGATAAGGTCATCTCTGATGAATCAGTACCTGAGGAGTACATTCAATACTTTTTTGAGCACGATATTCCCATATACACTACTTATCGACTGGACTAAGGGGGGAGAAACCCTTGGAATCTTCACATCCTCTGCTCGAAGTAAGGAATATACGCAAGGTGTACCATAATCAGGTTGCCTTGAAAGATGTCTGCCTTTCGCTCAATAAAGGAGAGATTCTTGCTCTTCTCGGAAAAAACGGTGCGGGAAAATCCACTTTGACAAACATCATTTCCGGTGCCATACCGGCTGACAGCGGCGATATCTACATCGATGGCCAAAAAGTAACCATTCAAAATCCTCAGGAAGCCATCAAACACGGGATCAGCGTCATTTATCAAGAGCTTCACCTTTTTGATAATTTGACGGTAGCGGAAAACCTCTTCTTTCACCAGTATCCAATGAAGCGGTTCTCGACAATTGATTGGCCTGCGCTTTACAGGCACACGCAAACACTCTGCGATTCTTATGGCTATGCCTTGGACGTCAGAAAAAAAGTGAGGGAACTGGGCAGAGGAGACCAACAGCTTGTTGCCATTTTAAAGACGATGTCGCAAAATACGAAAATCATTATAATGGATGAACCGACAAATTCCCTTTCCGAACTGGACGTTCAGAAGCTCTTTCACACGCTGCGGCAAATCAAGAAAGAGGGAATTTCCGTTATTTTTATTACTCACAATATTCAGGACATGTATCAAATTGCGGACCGCGTTGCCATCATTAATGACGGAGAGATTGCCAAGGTCATCACTTCCACAGATGAGATAGGCAGCCACGATATTCTTCATGCGATGGCCGGGAAGAACTTCAAACGACGGTATCCCAAACTTCCCGTCCCCAAACAAAGTGAGATTCTAAGGGTGAAAGGGCTGCATCATCAAGGCATCATCAAAGACATATCCTTTACCTTGCATCGGGGAGAAATTATCGGCATTGCCGGGTTGGTCGGGTCCGGCAGAACGACATTGCTAAAAACGTTGTTTGGGGCAAACGGCCCATATGAAGGCTCTGTACAGATAAAAGGCAGACAAGTTGACTTGTCCACACCGCAAGACGCGGTCAAACACGGAATTGCCTTTGTACCCGAAGATCGTAATTTGAGCGGATTAATCCCGAAGCTGGATATTATCGGAAATACTTCTATCTCTCACCTGCAAGGTGTAGAAAACGAAGTTCTTCGCTTTCTTATCGATAAAAAATACGAAAGTAACCGCATTCATACATACCTGAGGAAGCTGGCCGTCAAGTGGTTTTCGCCCAGACAGCCGATTCGCCAATTAAGCGGCGGAAATCAACAGAAGGTGCTGCTCGCCAGGTGGCTTTTTTCCAACAGCGATATCTTTCTCCTGGACGAACCCACAAAAAGCATCGATATTCCCAGCAAGGTTGAAGTTTTCAATATCATGAACGAACTTGTCCGCAATGGCAAAGGAATTATCTTTATCTCCTCAGACTTATCGGAAATCGTCGGCATGTGCGATCGCATTCTCGTCATGCACAATGGCATGATCGTCAAAGAATTGGACGGGAGCATCGCTACCAATGAACAAATCATTTACTTCGCTTCCGGGGGGACGTAACAATAAACCACACAGCCAGCAAAAGGCTGTGTGGTTTATTTTCATGCGCAGGCACCTTTACCTTTCCCCTTACAACACCTTGGAGAGGAACGCTTTTGTCCGCTCGTTCTGCGGATTTTTGAATATCTGTTCAGGCTGCCCCTCCTCGACGATGTATCCCCCGTCCATAAAAATGACGCGGTCGGCTACTTCGCGGGCAAAGCCCATCTCATGGGTGACAATCACCATCGTCATGCCTTCCGCCGCCAGATCCTTCATGACCTGCAGCACTTCCCCGACTGTTTCCGGGTCAAGGGCAGAAGTTGGCTCGTCAAACAGCATCACATGCGGCTCCATCGCCAGCGCACGGGCGATAGCCACCCGCTGCTGCTGGCCGCCGGACAAGCTTGCCGGATAGACGTTCGCTTTTTCGGCCAGACCTACCTTGCGGAGCAGCTGCATGCCAAGCGCTTCCGCTTCTTGCTGGGATTTGCCGCGCAGTTTGACTGGGCCGAGCATGATGTTTTCCAGCACGGTCATATGGGGAAACAGGTTAAACTGCTGAAAGACCATGCCTACCTTCTGCCGCAGCTTGTTGATATTCGCCTGCTTGTCCAGGATGTTTTCGCCTTCGATCAGGATCGTTCCGGAAGTAGGCTCTTCCAACAGGTTCAGGCAGCGCAAGAACGTGCTCTTCCCCGAGCCGGACGGACCGATGACACAGATCACTTCCTGCTGGGCGACGGTCACGCTGATATCCTTCAGTACCTCGAGATTGTCAAAAGACTTCTTTAAATTTTTTACTTCGATCATGGGTTAGCCAACGTCCTTTCCGCCTTTTCTTGCGCACCTCTACTCTTTGCCTGCCGGCCTGCCGGCCAGCTGTTCGTGCGTGCCGTCGCAGTAGGGCAGCTGTTTTGACTGACCGCAGCCGCACAGTGCCACTCGCTTCGGCTTGTCCACTTTGGTGATATACGGCCGGCGCTTTACGTGTTTTCCATTATGGGAACCGTCGCAGTACGGAGGTTCTTCCGACAGACCGCAGCAGCAATACGTTTTGACGCCGGGCAGCTCACAGAAGAGATAGGGCCGTTTCTTGTCGTACATGGCCATGATGCAGTTCCCCTTTCCTCGATCATCTCCTGCCTGGCGAAACAAAATGCTCATCACAGAAAAAGCCATCCCGATCGGATAGCTCTTTTTACCGCAGAGAAATCACCTTGGTCACGTTCGGCAGTTGATCGATTTTCGCAATAACTTCAGGTGGAATTCCTTCGTCTGTCAGGGAGACCAATAATGCATCTTTCCCCTTCTGCTCGCGCGATACGTTCAGTTTGGAGATGTTGATCATGTACTCGGCGAGTATCCGGGACACGTCCCGGACGACTCCGGGATAATCGATGTGGTACACCAGTACCCCATCGGCGTCCGGGGTGATCCGGCATGCGTATTCACCGATTTCGCCGATGAACGTTTCCCGGTAATCTTTTGCAAATGTATATTTACGATTGCCGATCCGAAGCACGGCGATGTGACTCGCGTACTCGCCAGAACTGGCCTCCACTTTTATGTCCGGCCGGGGAGTCACATCGGTGAGTCCATCGAGCAGCAGCCGGGTAATCTCTTGACGCTGCTCGGCGGCTAGGATCGTCAGTACAGCTCCATCCAAAGCAGGCTCAAAACGGTGAATCAATCCAGCCAAGGAGCGCAGCCCCGCGTAATCCGTCATAGCCAGCACTCGCACCTCCTGTGTCACTTTGGCATGCCCTCACCGGGCAGGTGACGCCTCCTTTATTATACGATGAACTTCCCTGCCCGTTCCAGCAAATCATTCGTCAAACTTCCACTGCTCCTGTTCTCTGATGATCGAGGAGTCGTTGATCGAGCAATACCAGGCGATGTGGCTCTGGCCGGATTTTTCGTAGTCAATCTTAAAAATCGTGTTGCCCTTTCCCGCCGTCGGAAACGGACTCTCATCCGGCGGCATCACTTCGATCTTGGTCACAGTCCCGCCGCGTGCGGCAATCTCTTGATGGATCAGCTCCACTTGCGCCTTCGCGCTGTTTTTCATCCCAAAGTAAGCGATGAGGCCGAAAATGATTGCAAGACCGAGAAAAGTCAAAATGATTAGCTTTGATTTTTTTGTTGGATCCAAGGCTCTCTCCATCCTTTAACTATTACTCCTGAAATGACAAAAACTAATTCTATTCTACCACAGTGCAATTAGAAAAACTTGGCTTATCGCCAAGTCAAATAGCGAAAGCCTTCGTTTTTCTTATTCTTTCCTCATTTAATGCGTTAGCGAAATTAAATTATCCTTAAGTATAAAAAAGCAGAGAAGTCTCCTTCCCCGCCTTTTCCCTGACTATTGGTTCGCTTCGTCCCTGATCTCCTCGCGAAAGCCTTCGACGCTCTCTTCGCGGCGCTGATTTTTCGCCTCGATATCGGCTTTATCCGCTTGGGACATCTCTTCCCCGTGAGCCTTCAGATAATCACGCGCTTCACGCATGTTTTCCATCGTATTTTGGACCATTTCCTGCAGTTTTTCCACGTTGTCAGATCGATCATCCGGTTTTGCCATGTCCTCTTCACTCCTGTCATTTCAAATTCCTTGCTACCCTTACATTTTGTGCATAGCGAGGAATTTTTATGTGAAAGAGGCTTATGCGCTTTTTACTACCTGATCGATCGTTCCTCCGCCCAGGCAGACCTCCCCGTCGTAAAAGACGACGGCTTGCCCTGGTGTGACCGCTTTTTGCGGCTGATCGAACAGCACTTCCGCGCGGTCGCCGTCCAGGGGGCGCACCGTGACCCCTTGATCAGGCTGGCGGTAGCGGAACTTTGCCGTGCAGTGAAACTCCGCTTGCGGGGCATTTCCGCTGATCCAGTTGACACCTGTCGCGACCAGACTGGTAGAAAACAAGCGGGGGTGGGAGGCTCCTTGGGCGACGATCAGTTCGTTCTTCTCCAGATCTTTGTCGACGACAAACCACGGTTCCCCGCTGCCGATCCCGCCGATGCCAAGTCCCTGCCGCTGACCCAGCGTGTAGTACATCAAGCCGTCGTGGCGGCCGATCTCCTGTCCGTCCACCGTTTTGATCACGCCGGGCTGGGCAGGCAGGTAGTGCTGCAAAAACTCGCGGAAATTGCGCTCGCCGATGAAGCAAATTCCCGTGCTGTCTTTCTTTTTTGCCGTAGCAAGACCGGCCCGTTCCGCGATTTCCCGCACCTGCTGCTTGGGCAGATGGCCGATCGGGAACATCGTCTTGGAAAGCTGATCCTGATTCAAGGCGTTGAGAAAATAGGTTTGATCCTTGTTTTGGTCCACGCCGCGGAGCAGCTTGTACACCCCGCCCTCATTTTCCACGCGGGCGTAATGGCCGGTCGCGATGTAGTCGCCCCCCAGCTTCAGCACTTTGGACAAGAGTTCGCCGAACTTGATTTCCCGGTTGCACATGACGTCGGGATTGGGCGTGCGCCCCCGGCGGTACTCGTCGAGAAAGTAGGTAAACACCTTGTCCATGTACTCTTTCTCAAAGTTGACCGTATAGTACGGGATGCCGATTTGATCGCATACCCGCCTTACATCTTGAAAGTCTTCTTCGGCTGTACAGTGGCCGAACTCGTCTGTATCATCCCAGTTTTTCATGAAAATCCCGACTACATCGTACCCCTGCTCTTTTAAGAGCAAAGCCGTCACAGACGAGTCTACACCACCTGACATCCCGACGATCACGCGCGTTTCTGCTGGTGATTTCTTCATGTGTCTTTCCCTCTTTCACGAAACGTCTGGCGTCAGTTTGTAGACGTAGCGCCGTACATCAGCTGACGCTGCTTTTGCACCTCTTCGTTTGCCAAATAATCGTCGTAGTTCATTTCCTTATCGATCAGGCCGGACGGAGTGATTTCAATAATCCGGGTGGCCACGGTCTGGATCAGCTGATGGTCGTGCGAGACGAACAAGAGCGTGCCGGTAAACTCGGACAGCCCGTTGTTTAGAGCCGTAATCGACTCCAGATCCAGGTGGTTGGTCGGTTCGTCCAGCAGCAGCACATTGGCTCCCGTAAGCATCATCTTTGCCATCATGCAGCGCACCTTTTCTCCTCCGGACAAGACATTGGACTTCTTCAAGGCCTCTTCGCCGGAGAACAGCATCCGCCCTAAAAACCCGCGCACAAAGGTCTCATCCTGCTCTTTGGAGTACTGCCGCAGCCAATCGACCAGTGACAGATCCGTATCGAAATAGGCAGAGTTGTCCTTGGGGAAATACGCCTGCGTGGTAGTGACCCCCCAACTGAACTCTCCGCTGTCTGCTGCCAGTTCATTCATGATGATCCGAAACAGCGTGGTCTTCGCCAACCCATCCGGTCCGACGAAGGCGATCTTGTCTCCTTTGTTGACCGTAAAACTGATGTTGTCGAGAACCTTTTCGCCGTCGATCGTCTTGCTGAGCTGCTCGATCGTCAAAATCTGCTTGCCCGCTTCCCGGTCCGGTTTGAAATTGATGTACGGATAGCGGCGGGAAGACGGCTTGATGTCTTCGAGCGTCAGTTTTTCCAACTGCTTTTTCCGCGAGGTGGCCTGTCTGGACTTGGAGGCGTTGGCGCTGAAGCGCTGGATAAAACGCTCCAACTCCTTTATTTTCTCCTCTTTTTTCTTATTTGAATCTTTGGCTAGCTGCAGCGCCAGTTGGCTGGACTCGTACCAGAAATCGTAGTTGCCGACGTAGAGCTGAATTTTGCCAAAGTCGATGTCCGCGATATGGGTACAAACCTGGTTGAGAAAGTGACGATCATGGGAGACGACGATCACTGTGCTCTCAAAGTTGTAGAGAAAGTTCTCCAGCCAGTTGATCGATTCGATATCCAGATGGTTCGTCGGCTCGTCCAGAAGCAGGACCCCTGGCCGGCCAAACAGGGCCTGAGCCAGCAGCACGCGCACTTTTTCGTTTCCGCTGAGGTCTTTCATCTGTTTGTCGTGAAGCTGTGTCGGAATACCGAGCCCGATCAAGAGCTCCGCCGCTTCCGCTTCCGCCTGCCAGCCATTCAGCTCTTCGAACTCCCCTTCCAACTCTGAGGCTCTGATGCCGTCCGCTTCGGAAAAATCAGCTTTCGAATAGAGGGCGTCTTTTTCCTGCATGATCTCATACAGCCTGCCGTGCCCCATGATGACGGTGGTCAAAACCGGGAACTCGTCGTATTCAAAGTGGTTTTGCTTGAGCACGGCCAAGCGCTCGCCCGGTGTGATGAAGACTTCCCCTTTGGTCGGTTCGATCTCTCCGGAAAGTATTTTCAGAAACGTGGATTTCCCCGCTCCATTTGCCCCGATAAGCCCGTAACAATTGCCGGGCGTAAACTTGATGGTAACATCCTCAAACAGCACCCGTTTCCCGTACTGCAGGGAAACTCCACTTGTACTTATCATTTGTGTACCTTCCTTTTTACCCTTATTTCTGTCTTAAATGATTATTATAACAGATTCTCTGTGTATGAGAAATGGAAGCGGCTGCCCAAAGTGTGCTGACCAAGCTGAAAAAATGTCGTGCAATCTGGCACTCGGAGGCATGAAGCATTATGATAGAAGGAGACCCTCCAGATTTTTATCAACGGGTCCAACTTTATAAAGAAGCGAAATGAGGAGACTTTACACTTATAGCCCGAAAGTCGTTCCCGATTTTCCCATGGAGATGATGATCTATGTCCTCTCTGGACCTATTGGAGCGAAAGCTGCTGAAAATCTTTGCCGAAGCGCAAACCCTCAACATGAAGCATCGCCAGTATCAAAAAAGGCGCTATCCTCAATTAGTCAACCGCGAAATGACTGACGAGGAAAAGCGCGAGATGCTGGCCCTGTTCATCCGGCGAATCGAGACCTTGCCAGCAGAAAAACAGCAGGAGGTCCTAGAACTCCTTCGCCTTTACGATATCCACAAGGACAACAGTGACTGATGTCCTGTTGCCGTGTCCTGCTTCGTGGACATACTTGCTAAGAGAATAAAGTGCAGGCAGAAAGAAAAAAATGGAGCGAACGCAGGCCTTGGCAACGCCCACCCAGTCGGAACGAAAAAAAAACGGCACACGCTTGTCGACCAAATTCTACGTTGAGATGCCTACAGTCCTTTTTGGTCGACGTGCCGTTTTTTGTAGTGCAGACGGCCAGTCCAGCTTCCCCGCTGGCGTGCCACGAACGAAGCGGGCCCATTTTTGTCTTTCTCCACCCACAATGTTCTCAAACGTCAAAGAGGAAGCGGGGTACTTTACCTCGCGTTTCCCGTTTCAAATATGCTTACATGTNTCCCCGCTGGCGTGCCACGAACGAAGCGGGCCCATTTTTGTCTTTCTCCACCCACAATGTTCTCAAACGTCAAAGAGGAAGCGGGGTACTTTACCTCGCGTTTCCCGTTTCAAATATGCTTACATGTTCCAATTCAACTGACGACCGCCAATCAAATGATAGTGCAGGTGAAAGACCGTCTGCTGCCCGTGCGGCCCAATGTTGGTCACAACCCGGAATCCGTCCTCATCTACCCCCAACTCCTTGGCTACCTTCTGCAGAACGAGATGCAGATGTCCGATCAACTCCTTGTCCTCCGGCTGAATGGCCATCAGAGAAGGTATATGCTTCTTGGGGATGGCCAGCACGTGCTCCGGCGCGATGGGCTGAATGTCGCGGAAGACGATCACCTGATCATCTTCGTACACGATGTTCGCCGGCAGTTCTTTGTTGCTGATTTTGCAAAAAATACAATCCATCGTCAATCTCTCCCTTCGATTCATGACTGCTTATCATCACAATTTGTCTATTTTTGCGCTTTCCCAGGAAAAGCTGAGCTGCTCGTAGCGCGGTTGGCTGCCCTCGTCTGGGCCCTGCGGGGCGAAATCGGAAAACCCCACTCCCACGAGCCGCACGCCTGCCGAGTAGTCGAAAGCGTCGACCAGCTCTTCCAGCAGCCTTTGCCAGTTCACGTCACCATCCGTCTTGCGCCGCTTGCTGCGCTGGGTGAAGTCGGAGTACTTGATCTTCAGGATCAAGGTCTTCGGCCGGACACCTTCCTCCTCCACATCCTCCAGCACTTTCACGAGCAGGCTGCGAGCCGCCGCCAGCACTCTCTCCCGCGTGTAGATGTCGACGGACAGCGTCGTTTCCCTGCTGACTGATTTGACCGGCCGGTTCATCACGATATCCCGCGAATCTTCGCCGCGTGCCAAGCCGTATAGCGTATGACCGTATTTGCCAAACAAGCCGACGACCTCTTCCCGGGACAAAGCCCAAAAGTCCTCAACGGTGTAAATCCCGCGCGATGCCAGCATCTCTTGCGACTTCTTGCCTACGCCGTTCAGGCTGCCGATCGGCAGTTCCCGGAGGACGTCCAGCGCCTGCTCCGGGCGGATGACCACGAAGGCGTCCGGCTTTTTCAAATCGCTGCCGATCTTGGCCAGCGACATGTTGTAGGAAAGGCCGATGCTGCAAGTCAGCCCGGTCTCCGCCTTGATCCGCCGCTTCAGCTCCCGGGCGACGGGAATCGCGTCGGGATAGTCGGTGAGATCCAGGTAAGCCTCATCAAGACCCACGGTTTGGTATGTACGCGTATACTGTGTGTAGATCGCGCGAATCTCGGCGGACTTTTCCTGATACCGCTCATACCGCACTGGCAAAAATACCCCGTGAGGGCATTTTTTCCGGGCCAGAGCAGCCGGCATCGCCGATCTTACCCCGTATGCCCGCGCTTCATAACTGCAGGTGGCCACCACGCCGCGGCGGCGGGTACCGCCGACGATCACCGGCTTGCCGCGCAGTTCCGGGTGATCCAGCTGTTCAACACTGGCAAAGAAGGCGTCCAAATCAAGGTGCAGGTACTTCTTCATCGGGAAGCCCCCAAACATACATTCTCCTCACCAGTATTATCAACTGTTCAGCGCAAAAATGCAAGTCCTGGAAGGCCCGCCCTGCACAAGCGTATCAACGGCGGAGCGGTTAGTCGTCTTGCAAAAATGAGACTGCCAACCGGATCATCTCCGACTCCCAAACCGCGCTGTTAAAGGTGTGGTCCGCTCCCTCGATGAAGTGAACCTCGGCCCTTGGGCCGTATACGCGTTCCTTGTAGCGATGGGATACCTCTGCCGGGACAGTCGCGTCGTTGGTGCCGTGAATCAGCAGCACCTCTCCGGAAAACGGTTTGGACCGTTCAAAGATGTCCATCTCTTTCAGATCCTCGGCAAACGCCCGCCCGACGAGGTTGCCGCCGTAGTCCGCCACTTTCACCTCCGGATCGGCCAGGTACTCTCCAGCCACGTGCTGGACAATCTCGTATATGTTTCCGGCGGGGGCCAGCAGCACCAGCTTCTCGATCTCGTCCGGTCGGTCTCCAGCCAGGATACCGGCCACGGCTCCCCCCATGCTCAATCCAATGAGGCTTGTGCGGGCGGGGTCAAACCGGCGATGTCCCTTTACGTAATCGAGAATGCTGTGGGCTTCGGCGACTTCCTTGGAGAGAGTCATCTCCTCAAAGTTGCCGTCGCTCTCCCCGCTGCCCAGAAAATCAAAGCGGACACTTGCGATGCCGACTCCTTCCAGCGCTCTTGAAAGCTTTAAAAACATCCGGTGCGGTTCCAGCTTGGTACCGGTAAAGCCGTGAAACAGAATGACGGCGGGAAAGCGCTCTTGTGTCGAGTGATCAGGAATGTGCTCCATCCCCCGCAGCGTCATGCCCGCATGGGTCAGAGTGATCGCTGTCTGCATACATCTCCTCCTCTTTCCGGTTAGATTGGCAGCAGAGGAATCGTCTCCATCTCTTCCAGCTGCTTCACCATATCGTGCCAGGCTTGCGGCTTGTTGGGCAGAACGGTGTAGTACCGCTTGACGAACGAGGCGACCAGATCCGCATTCAGTTCGGTCAGGTCATTCGCGATCGGCAGGAAACAAAGGTCGAGTCCGCTGACCGCCTCTCCGTCGTTGTTCCACGACGGGTGTACATACGGAAAGTCCAGCCGCTTGTATCCCAAATGCGACAAGACTTCACGCCGCACAAACGGATCCATCGGCTTGACGCCGCCAAAGGCTAGCTGCTCCACCCGGTACGGATCGTAAATCTCCGCAAACATGCCGTACAGCTTCTTGCCGCACGATTCGGCCCAAGCGTTGAGATCTGCTTTTCGCCGCTCCGCCAAGAAGCGTCCGACACCCAGCCCCTCGCGGCCGATGATCGTAAAATCGGTCATGGCCACGTTCACATCCTCATAGTAGCGGTATTCCGTAGCACCGACCACTTCCCCCTGATGGACGGCGACACATACGCGGATGCCGTCATCAGCGAGCGGCTCTTCCCAGAGGGAAAACTCCAGTACCTCTTCGGGCGGAAATACCGTTTGCATGAGCTGGTGCATTTTCGTAAAAAGCGGATCGTGAATATCTGTAATTCTGATGTACTGCATGTCGTGCTTCCCCTCTCGATCATTATTGTACGTGTTTTAGATTCAACGGCAGCTTCGGCAACTCCTGCCGCCCTCCTTACGCTCTTATCTTAGCAGGATTCCACAGTCTGGTGTCAAACTTACATGAAGAACAAGAAAAATATGACTGCGAGCTTGACGGGCAAAAAACAAAGGAGGCTGGACAAAAATGGAAAAAAATCTCAAGGAAAAACTGGGCAGCGGCATTTCTCCCCGGGAATTTATGGACGGCATGACCAAAAACAAGGAAGCGTTTCAGGAGTGGTACGACGCGTTTGAATGGAAGGACGAGGCAGACCGCCAGTTTTTCCGCGCCTGCAGCCGGGAAGGCGGATTGCACTGCCTGATCCTGGCTTCTGACTGGTGCGGTGACGTCGTCCGCAATGTTCCTGTCGTCTTCCAGGCACTGGCGGAGTCGGGCATGCCGGTAGAAGTCCTGATCATGGAAGAAAATCTGGACGTCATGGAACAATTCCTGACGATGGGCGGACGGGCGATTCCGATCGTCATCTTCACTGACGCCGACGGGAATGTCCTCGCTCAGTGGGGTCCGCGCCCGAAGCACGTGCAAGCGGTCATGGTCGCATTCAAACAAGCCAACCCCGACCGCAGCGCCCCGGATTATGAAGAAAACATCAAGGTGGCCCGCGCGGAAATGCTGCAGCAATACGGAGAGGGCAGCGGCTATCAGACCGTCATCGTCAGAGAGCTTCGCGACCTCCTCGCCCCGCTTGTAAGCTGAGCACCGCATCAAGTAAAAAAAGCCCTTCGACGGAACGATTTGTGTTCCATCGAAGGGTTTTGCCATGAGGCAGGTGAACGTTCTTCTACTCTTCAACCAGCTTACCTTCTCGCATGAACAATTCTCCGTCGAGGTAGACAGTCGGCTTCAGCATGACTCCGTCCAGGTGCACACCCGCTTCCACTGTTCCGCCGAAAGTGGCATTGCTGCCAAAGGCGATGTGAATCGTCCCAAAAGCTTTCTCATCTTCGAGAATAACACCTGTCAGCCGTGCTTTGTGATTGGTGCCAACGCCGAATTCCGCGACGTTGCGAGCCTCGGCCGAGTCGCCCAGCTTGCCCAGCCACTCGTCGGCGCGTTCTCCCTTCGCCTCTGTCAGCAAGCCGTTTTTCACGGTCAAAGTAAGCGGACTGTTCAAGAGGCCAAGCCCGACGATCGAACCGTCGATAATCAGCGTGCCGTCAGCCGTTCCCTCCAGCGGAGCGATGTACGCTTCGCCGGACGGAAGGTTGCCGCCCTCCCCGCTTTCCCGGTAGAGTCCTGTGCTGGCAATTCCTTGACGGCCTTTCAAGCTGAACGTAAACACCGCTCCGTCCTTTTCGATCCGCACCTGTTCGGCTGCGCTGAGGCGATCGGCCACCTTGCGGGACAGTGCCGCCACCTCTTCGAAGTCGGCGGTAATCGGTCCATTCTGGAACATGTCCAGGGTAATTCCCGGCATGGTCGCGACACGCGCCCCTTGTTTGCACGCCTCTTTGCGGGCTGCTGTATGGGTGAGTGAGTGCTGGGTCGGGCAGATCACCACGTCGGCGCTTTTCATCGCCGCCGCTAATGCCCGCGGCGGTTCCTCGCCGCTTTTAGCCCGCTGCTTCATCGAGATGACCAGTGCCTCGGCCCCCAGGTCGAGCCCTGCCTGGTAAAGAGCCTCACAGATTTCCGGCCGGGTACCGTCTGAGACCACCAGCAGGGTTTCGCCCGCTTTCAGATTCAAGCTTTGCGTCAACAGCCGCTTCGCTGTTTCAGACAATTGACTCATCCTAAACCCTCCGCTCTGCTTACTTCGTTACTTTGTACAGGGAATTTCCAAATCCGTACAGCGCATCGCCGGCGATAAATCCGGCAGCCATGATGCTCATCGTGCTTTCTGCGCCCTTGCCGTACTTCTTCAGCACGAACAGGCGAATCAGGATCCCGACAATAACTGCCCAGCCTGCGATCGGATTGGTGATCAGAAGACCCGTCGCAAACATAATTCCGATCTGCCGGGACGGTCCGCCGATCAATTGCACGATTGCGCCGGGGATCGCCCACAGCAGCAGGTTCATTCCGATGTGTCCTCCCGTCAACCCTGCTTCGATGGTTGCGACAAACACTTTGTCAACAGGCGGGAAGAGGCCGTTTGCAAAATAGCTTCCGTGAGCGACAGCGACTACGACGAAGGCTGCTGCAAATCCCATCAGAGATGCCCAGTACTGCTGCTTGCGTCCCTCTAATTCGTAAGCGCGGTCATTATTTGAACGCAAAATCCAACCTGTTTTGAAGTCGTAGCCCATGTCGGCGAACGCCGGACCCGTCGATGCGGCAAACGCGACCAAAATGGCTAAAGGAACAGAAGGGAACCCGATGATCATACCCAAAACCAGCGAAATGAGAGCAACCGCAAAGGCAGGGAACCAACCGGCGTGCATTGCGGACAGCCCGACGATCAATTCGTGGGCAAATGCGACCAATGCGGCAAACAGCACCCAGCCGATCAGCATGCCAACGGACATGTGTGCATATAAGCCAGTCAATACGGCAAGGACAATCGCGCAGATGAGGTAGGCAACAAACCCGTACTTAATCGCCTTGGACACGTCCTTAGCGGTCCGGGTGGTCGGCATATCAAGCTGGGTGGAGCCTGTTTCCGCCGTGGTCGCGGCTCCTGCCGTCGCCGCCTCGGGAGAGGTGACAGGCTTGGCGTCTTTTGGCTTTTTGACCAGCATCCAGATTACCTGAAGCAGGGCAACAAGTCCCGCTCCCACCATGAAGCCGTGAGGAATATAGTACTGATCGATGCCGGCGCCGAACAGACGGGTGTCATACCCTTTTACCAGCAGGCCGATCCCGAACATGGCCAGCGCCCAGATGTTTCCGATAAAGGCGACGCCAAATGCCGACATAGAGACGCCGAAG
This sequence comes from Brevibacillus sp. B_LB10_24, assembly GCF_046036945.1. NCBI lineage: Bacteria > Bacillati > Bacillota > Bacilli > Caryophanales > Paenibacillaceae > Brevibacillus > Brevibacillus sp. B_LB10_24. The sequence goes on from NZ_JBJQOQ010000038.1 coordinate 25,334, forward strand.
TATGAACCGATAAGACCTATTCCTGTTCCGTAGAGCAGGAGCTTTCCGCGTTTGCCGCCCTTGTCTCCCGCAAGGATCGCTTCCCCGGTTGCCACGCCCGGAGGCCATGCGTTGGAGGCCGGAAACAATTGCGAGTCAAATACTCTGTACAAAATGGTTGCGTCAATGATAGTCGCGATCAAAACGCCGATCAGTGTCGGAAACACCAGGCTGGAATCGCCCATCAAATAAGGGATCCCGATCGGCAGGAGCAGAGCATTGGCCGCGCCAAAGGTAGCTCCAGAAATCGTTGTTTGCACCAAATTTTGCCTATGAATCGAACGGAATTTTGAAAATCCTGCAAGTGGTATGCGGGAGATCAGCATCGCGATTATCGCCCCGATGATAGCCGTATTGGGCGTAACCCCCAGGGTGACGATCAACTGCAGACCGATGATCGCTCCCAGAAAGCCTACGACGATGTTTACGACCATGCTTGAAGGCTCAAATAAGCGCGGATGTTTCTCCTGTTGTGTCGTGTTTCCCTTCATCATATCTCCCCTTTACCTGCGGTACACGATGCCGGTGAAGTCAGGCCGGTTCGGCGGCGAATCGCGCCAAAACGGAACGTGACAGGATCACTGGACAAGGCAGCACCTCTTGTAAGATCTGTTTCATCTCGGCGGTATAGCCCATGCAGTCAAGCACGACCGCATCGACACCGCCTCTCCTCCCTTAATGGGACTGTGAGGAGGAGCTCATCAGGGCGTAAGCAGCGAACCAGCCCTCTACCTCAACCGGGTCGATGACCGGAAAGCCCAGCTCTTGGCGAATCTCGCCCGCAAGTCCAATCGTAGCGTAGCCGGTGCAAGCAAATGCCAATACCTTCGCACCCTGCTCTACCAATGACCGGGCAGCAGCCAGACTGTTCTTTCTGCCTGCTTCCGTCAGCAGATCGGTCGTCTTGCTTACCCCTTCCGGTCTGCCGTAGGCGACGAGCTGGTCGCCAAGGAGTTCTTTCATGACGTTCGGCAGATCCGGGGTGATGCCCATCACGCCCACCGGTTCGCCGTAGCCTTTGGCGGCAATCGCCGTCGTGCTGCCCGCCCCGACAACTGGAATCGAGACTTGCCGGCGAAGCTCCGCGATGCCGGGATCAGCTGCACAGCTCAACACAAGGACTTTGCATCCCTGCTGTTCTAACTCCTTGCCCAGGGCAACAATTTTCGGAATCGCAATCCGTTCGGTTTCGTCGCTGTGAATGCCGAATGGCTGATCGGGAATGCACTTGTTCACCGTTGGAATCCCGTACAGCGTTTCGATCACTTTTCCATGCTCCCTTAGGATTGTCTGATCCTCGGTAGTAAATACGCGAATAACTCCGATCATTCTCTCTTCCCCCGCCTTATTGTGTGACTTTACTGAAATTAGGGTATTATCATTATACATTTGAACCGAAAATAATCGTATGGACCGCGTTCCAAAAGTAACGCACCGGATTTGGGCAGCGAAACAAACAGCCTCTCAGCTGAGGATTCCCAGTTTCCACGCCCGCAAGATCAGATCGAGCCGAAGCCTCGTTTCCGGATCGCCGAGGTCGGCCCCGACGATGCTCTGGATCCGTTCCAGCCTGTAATTGACTGAGTTGCGGTGAACGAATAATTCCTCTGCCACCTGCTTTGTATTTCCGCCGCGCCGGACGTAGCACTCAAGGGTTTTGAACAAATCGGTCCCGTTTTCCTGATCGTATTCGCGGACTGGCTTCAGCAGTTGATTGTACATGGACGTCAGGGCAGGATGCTCACGCAAGCTGATCAGCATATCTTCGACGTAAATGTCGGAATAATGAATGATTTTCCGGTCCCGGCGGACGCGCCTGCCCGCTTCCAGCGCCCGCCTCGACATGTCAAAGCTGTCTTTGATTCGCGACAGCTTGTCTGTCATCCCGCCAACGCCGATGTACAGCTCAACCGCAGGCAGGCGGCTGTTTATGCGCAGGTACAACTCGTCTGCCACTTCAAGTGATTCCCGCCATTGGCCGACAGGGTCCGTCTGGTTGGTGGTACAGAGGACGGCGATATTCTCCCCCATGGCCATCGCGGCACTGATCCGCTTGGTTCGTCTGATCTCTTTTAAAATAACGTCACGGATGTATTCCCATTTCTCAACCGTATCAACCCCAGCCTCCCCGTCTTCCGCTTCGTAGGTTTTCAGCGAAATGATGTACTGGTAGCGTCCGCGTGAAAACTGGAGCTCCCGGGCCCGATAGCGTAAGATGTCTTCCATCCGGGTGGTTCCGGAGAGCAGCTCGATCAAAAAATCCTCGCGGGCGTGTTCTTTCCGGTGCCGGGCCGATTCGCGGATGGTAAATTCCAGCGCCAGCATGGTCAGCGCCTGATCAATGCACATCTTCAGAAACGGATCATCGTCGTCGAGCGGCTTGGTCATATGCAGATAACCAAGGATCTTGCCGCCAATCTGGACAGGCTTGGTGACAGCCACTGCATCCGGCGAAAATAACGGTGTCGCGCTTTCGATCACACCGTCGCTGTTCATGATAGCCGTCTCGCAGTTGAGCAGTTTCCCGATCATGCTCACCAGCTCTGAGCCGCGGCGGTTCAGCACGAGATCTGTAAACATGCTGCTGACATCGTTGACTTTTCGCAGGAGCACCAGCTGTTTGTTCAGGATGTTTTCCATCACAGAGTGGGTGATGTCGATGTACGTCACTTCTGGAGGTATGTCAATAATCGGGATCTGGTACTCGTTGCTTTTGGCGATCGCATCGGCCGGCGTCTTTTGCAGGAAACGCTTGGACTTCAAGCCGACCGCCGAACCGCCCACGCGCTTCATCTCTTCCAGCAGACGGCTGAGGTGCAGCGGCTGATCCTGAAACGAGTATCCAGTCGTCAGCACGAATTCTTTGGGCCGCAGCCACCCTTCCATATCGGGAATTTCCATGATATCGACGTAGTAGATCTCTTTTTGGATCCCTCCTTCGCCGCTCACCAATTTTGCGTCTTTCATCACGGGCAGCCGCAGCAGGTCCTCAACGGTAAAAGCCGCTTTTTCCAATCTGAATCACCCCTTTTTGAACAACTCTATTGTAAAAGAAAAGCTTCATGTGAGGCATTGCGATGATGAAAAAAAGGGAAGATACGTTTCCTATATCTTCCCCAAGCCAAGTCGAAACATTGCTTATAGAATTTGTGCCTACGCGTCTTTGCCCAAGGTCTGCAGGTGGCTCATATCACCGTACAGCTTGACGATTCTGTCAAATTCCTCCTCGCTGTAGAAGGAACATTTGCCTTCCCCGAAAGCCTTGGCCACTTCGATCGAGAATTTGACTGCCAGTGCGATATCCACTTCGTGGCTCGCTCCGGTAGCGCAGCCGGGAACAGCAGTCTGTGCCGTGACCGCGACGCCAACGACCGGTGCCGACGTAGCTACGGCCGGCTGCAGAATGCTGTTGATGTGGTAGAGGCCGTTGCCGTACGGTGTGATATCCTGCATCGTGACGGCAAACGTATGGGCGTATTGACCGGTGCTCATCTCCATCAGAGAGACCAGGTCGTCGCTGATGCGCAGGATGTAGCCCTGTTTTACAGTAGGCGAGATGGCGATTCCGCGATGGTTGAAGACGCGGTTCCCCTTCGTCGTGTCGATGGAGAGGATCGCTTCCATCTCCTCCGTCACTTCGTGCTGGTTCATCGCCAGGATGTCAACCGGAGAGTCCATGAATGCGACAGGCTCGTGCGGTCTCGTCGGCGCATTCGGGCAAATGTGGGTGGTGATGATGACGTCGCCGTCCAACACGTCGCCTTTGGACTGCATGTCCACCAGCTTGAGCGCCGTCGCCAGCGCAGCAACGGCACCATCCGCATCAGATACGAGGCCAATCCGCTCCGGACGCGCACCGATGCCGCCGAGACGGCCGACTACGCCGAGCGTTGGGGCTTTTCCGCCGTACACTTTTCCTTTCTTGCCGGGAATCACGATCTTGACGAAATCAGTCGTGCCCTTTTCGCCTTCTACAGTCGTATAGGAGACGTTGCTTGCCCCCCGCTGTTCAAAAAACGCTTTTACCTTTTCACCAGATACCGTAGCGTCATCCAATAATTCAAATACTTCGATCGTCTGTTTTAATGACATCCTTGCTCGCTTCCTTTCAATGGAGTTAGTAATTAGAACACGTAGGAAATGATTTCTTTATTGACAATTTCTTCAACCGGTTTGAACAGCGCTTGATCCCGCATGCCAGCGCCCAGCGACAGTTTTTCCTTCGGCACCGAAATGACGGCGACATCTTGTCCCTGGCTGATCTCCGCGGTAATGATCGGACGTCCGGTGGCCAGATCGAGGGTCATGATCAGATCCGGGAAAGTGCCGAGGCGCTGTCCGTTGTGTTCGAGCGTCATGTACTCGTTCCAGAAAGTCATCTCGTAGCTGCCCAGCTTGACAAAGCCAACGTCGAATCCTCCCTCTGTCTTCAGTTCGACTGTTTCGACGGTCCCCTCGGTGACGATCTGGCCGCCCAAATAATCGACGACTGCCTCTATCACCGCACGTCCTCCCTGCTGCTGCTTCTCCAGCATGCGTTTTCCGAGATTGATCGCTTGTTCGATGGCACCTACGGCACAGTGCTTCTTCGCGTAGCCGACTGTAAACGGATTGCGGGCGACGGCCACGAGTCCGCCTGCTTCTACCGACACCTTGCGCACCATGGACGCGCAGGTCGAAAGCGAGCCGCTGATAACCATTTCGACAAAGCGCTCTTGATATCCCCCTACCGCCGTCTGGACCGAGGTGTAGCCGGGCAGCCGATCGAGGCCGACTGATCCCATCACGCCAGTGGGATGCGCCCGTCCGTTGCAAGGGGCGTCGACGACGGGAATCCCCAGGATTGCCGATTGAATCCAGCCGTTGACGGTAGTGCCCGCCCCGTTTTCATTGGTGATAATCCCGGCAATTTCTTTCCCGAGGTAGGTTTGCAGTTGTTCGATTGCCTGCACGTAATGAACCGGCTTCACGTATTGGTCTTTCGCCGCCGGCGCTCCGACCAGCGCGACCGTCACCAACAAGTCATCGTCATTCAGCTCGTCTGGCGTGATCAAAGAGGGGGTACCCATCTCCACGGCCAGTTTGCCGATGGTTTCACCCTGGTCGATCCACCCGCCTCCACCGCCGCCGAGTACCGCGCCTCCGATAACGGCAGCATTTGCATCTTCTTGTGTGAGCAGACGTCTTGCCATGAGAACATCTCCCTTCTGTGTAGAAAAACCTACCTTTACCTTACCCAGAAATGGCGCAAATAGGCTATGGCTCATGAACCAAAAAAACAAAGACGGAATTGTGCAACGAAACAGATGAAAAGAAAAATCCCAGGAGATCCCGGGATTTTTGTCTCTTCACCACTTATTATTCTTCGTTCTCCCCCGACCCGGACGGGTAGTCCGCTCCGCTGTTGCGGCGGGGCCGAGCTTGCCCGTTATCGCCTTCCTGACCGCTGTCCGGCCGGTAGAGGCGGTCGTGTTCGTAGCGCCACACTTCGCCGGAGTCAGTCGTCAGCTTCATGACGTCCAGCTTGTCGTCGTACTCGATGTGGTCGATCCGGACGTCGCCAAGCGGAAGACGGCTAATGCCGTCGACGGCATCGTACTTGTACACTTCCGTGACATCGCCTTTGCGGAATTCCATATATAAGAATTCCAAATAAGGAGAAAAATAGGTGTTTATGATCTCCCGCCGATGCCCCGTCCAGGTGTGAATCCGCGTCGGTACGGGCGAGTGAATCCGCAGCAAATACCCTGAGAGATTGCTGCCCTGTGTCAAATAGAACAGGGTATCCGTATCCCCCAGCCACTGAAGGAAGGTAACATTGCCAACTTTATCGCGATATTTTTCTCCCTCGCTGTCCAGGAGTACCAGCTCGCCGTCAGCCGAGATGTACGCGGCAAAGCGTCGGTCCGGGTTGAACGTGACCTGAGCGGCGTCTGCAGGAATCGCCGACTCCTTGACAGTCTTGATCTCGGGGGTTTTGGCTGCAGCGGTAATGGCAGGCACACGCAAAAATTGGTCGACGCCGTACAGTCCCCCCAGTTGGACAGTCGTTACAAGGGCAAGTACACCAAGCCAAACACGCCGCTTCGACGAAAAGAAGGGTCGTTTTTTTCTCTTCAAGCTGCTCAAGATTTCCCCACTCCATCCACGATAAAACTGGTCGCCACGTATCGCTCGCCAAGCGGATTGGACGGCGTCACGAGAAAATCTCCGGCGTAGTACAGCTCCGTACTGTAGCCTCCATCCAGATTGGCGGCGACGTACGCCCCATTTTCCAGCATGACCTGTTCACAGTCTAACAGGCTGGCGCCAATTCCGTTATTTCCCCGCCCGGATAGAGCCAGGAAGAGAATCGCCCCGTCTTTTCGCTGCCCGATCGCCGAGCGGGGTGCCACTCCCCAGGTGTCTTCTGACTCATTCAGATAAGGCTCGCCGTCGCGGACGAGCTGCGGGCCGTATGAAACCGCCTCGGAGACGCCGAGCTGCTGTAATTTTTTGTAGGTGTACTTGCCGACGACCAATCCCCCGTCCTTGGTAATCCCAATGACCGGCTGGGCCGATTCCTGATCGCCGCCGATAAACTTGCCGTGCGAGATCGTCAGTCCCAGAGGCATGCCGCCCGTACCGCGTCCGGCCACGTCGTAAAATCCGCCGCCATTGATCCCGGCAACGGCGTTCGCATCTTTGACCATCTCGCTCACCGTTTGCCCGACATTGTTCAATTCCTTCGTCACCGCTACGTGGACCCGCTTGGGGTCCTTGATAACCAGCAGACTGCCTGAGTACTTGGCCGTATTGATCGGAACGACCTCGATGCCGTCGTCGTGGATGGCGGAGAAATCACCGGCTTGCATGCTCCCCTCGTCCATCTGGTCAAATCCGATCGGCCGGTACTTGGCCAGCGTCTGCGCAGAAAAGAAGGGCGTAATCACCCAGGGATGGCGGCTGGTCAGGATCGCACCTATCACTGTCCGCCGGATATTTTCAAACGGGCCGTACAGTACCAAGGCCCCAGTCGATAGTATGATATAGATGATGACAGTACCGACGAGTAGTGCAATTCGCCCCAAGCGGAGCCTCTTTCCTTTGGAAGGGTTCACCGCGAATTGTGTTTGCGCATCTTTTGCACCGACCATCTTCCTGCCTCCCCTCCTCCGTCGCATATCTCTGCAGAATTCTCCATCTTATGAGTATAAAGCAGCAGCGAAAAAGAAAGCTATGTCAGTTATTGGAATCCGATATACGTATCGTATAGCGAATGAGCAACACGCCCTTCTGCCCACCCTTTTTTTCGCCAAAGGTGATAGAAACGTCGCTGAAAGAGGGTGTCCACCAGTGAGCCGGGTTGACAGTATCGATCGGGCAGGATACAATAATGAATGAGAGTCAGTCAGTCATCGTTGTTTTTCTTCTATTGAATCGTGGAGGTGCCTTTGTGCGTACTGCCCAAAATGAAAAGTATGAGCGATTAGTGGAAGCCGCCAAAAGAATGATTGCCCAAAAAGGGCTGGAGAAGACAACCGTCTCAGATATTGTCAAGGAAGCAGGCGTGGCCCAAGGCACGTTTTACCTGTATTTCGCTTCTAAAAACGCTGTCGTCTTCGCGATCGCCATGGAGCACTTGAACCAGCTTTTCTCCCATATCAAGGAGAAGGGCGCTACTGCCGGAAGCTTTTTTGACCTGCTCACGATCATGATTGATGAGACCTTCGCCGTCACCGAGCGCACCCGTGATGTGCTCGTCTTGTGCTACTCGGGATTTGCCATCGAGAATGCTTTCGACAAGTGGGAACAAATCTACGATCCCTACTACCAATGGCTAGAAGGCCAATTTGCGAACGCGAAAAAAAGCGGCGAGGTGCGTGCCGAGCTCGACAGCGCTCAGACGGTCAGAATGATGATCAACCTGATCGAAATTACGGCGGAAAGGCTGTACCTTTCCAAAGAAAAGGACATCTCGGCCCCAGATCTGAAGGAAAAGCTGCTCTCTTTTATCAGGCATGCTGTAGGTTCAGGTAGATAAGCGGGAGAAATCCTTCTTATCGCCCGAAAATGACTGACATTCATTCACTATCATTAGTAAGGAGGTGCTGCCCATGGGTTGGCTGCTCGTTGTTGTAGGAGGCCTAATCGAAGTGGTCTGGGCGTCTGCATTGGCCTATGCTGACTCCTTCCTCGATTGGGCAGTGATTGCCGTGCTCGTCGCCGTGAGCTTCATCATGCTGATCCGAGCGTACAAACGGATACCGGTCGCTCCCGCCTACTCCGTGTTTGTCGGGATTGGCACGGTAGGAACGTACGTGACCGGCGTGCTGCTCGGTGGGACTTATTCGTTGAAACAGATCGTATTTTTGCTGCTTCTGCTGGCCGGCGTGATCGGTCTGCAGTTGACGACAAAAGAAGAAAGCAAGGAGGTGAGGAACTGATGGCTTGGCTCTTTTTGGCGCTTGCGGGGATTGAGGAAGTGATCAGCGTTGTGGTGATGAAGCAGATTGACGGATGGAAGCGGAAATGGCCGATCGCGCTGATGGTTGGAGGCTTTGCCTGCTCATTTTTCTTCTTGTCCAAAGCCATGCAGGTCATTCCGGCCGGTGTCGCGTATGCCATCTGGACCGCGATCGGCACCATCGGCATCAGCATCGTCGGAGTGTTCTTGTTCAGAGAGAAGCTGAATTCCCTTCAATGGGTCTTTCTGGCTTGCATCCTGATCGGAGCAATTGGGCTTCGAGCTGCAGCATGAAGACGATGCTGCGGCTCTTTTACATACCACAAAAAAGGAAAGGAGCAGGTTATCCCGCTCCTTTTCTTTTTTGTTATTTCCAGAAGAGAAAGCCGCCGATCACCAAGAGGAGCAAGGTCCCCAGCAGACCGAACATAAACAAAAAACTTCCGCCGATCAAAATCAAGGCGCCCTTCCAGACGAAAAACAACACGATCGCGATCAAGCACAACAAGAGGAATGATTTCCACGTCCACTTGATGATCGACCATAAAAAAACAGCCAGCAGAATCCCGATGATAAGTTTTAACAGCACTGCAACCGCCCCCATGTAGCCGTACCCCGATTATATATTCTTTTGACTCTGCCAACAAGGAACAACTCTCCCCCGGTAAAAACATAAAAAAAGCACCCAAGGCCGAAACCTTGCGTGCCAACGGGTCACTTCCCAGAGCGGATCATATGATCCAGCCTCTCCTTCTGCCGCAGGTGGTGCGGAAAATGCATGCAGACAAGCTGGAACCATTCTTTCGCATTCAGAAAGCCAAGACGAGGATGCTCTATTTTGACGTCGGCGGGGATTTGAGACAAGGACGGTTCCACCTCCCTCATCGTTTTGATCAGCTGGAGAAACTGCTCTCTCACGCTTTCCAGATCAGTCGGGTTGGCGGGTGTATAATCGGGAGATTCCGGCACCTTTATTCTCATAGGCGGGAATTCTCCTGCGGCAAATACATGCATGCCGGCGCCCCAGCCAAGCAGCCAGGAAAGCACCTCCTCCGGCTCCCTGACGCGAAGCTCTGCCAGCATGCCCGCTTCCGTCATTTCGCAGTGATGGAGGTAGAAGTAGCGGGTCTCGATCACGCTTTCGCTGACAGCATGGTCAAATAATACGCGAACGGTAACACTCCGGTCATTCTGCGGTTTGCAGGCGTGAAGGTCGAAATCGGCCGGTCTTTCAAACCGCTCCGCCTTCAGTTGCAGCTTGGCCCGGCCCAATCCTCTGCCCGACAATTCCCGCCGTGCTGCAGTTCCAAGAGGATCGCAAGCATTCGATCTGTTCGGTTCATCTAGATTCACCCATTCCGCTTTATGTCTATATCCTGCAGAATGATTTCTCTGCCGCGGCACAACTCCCTTCTCACGAATAATAATTTGAATCTTCAAAATACACGGATTCTATGTTAGCTTTAAGAGAAATAAAGCATTCCCGGTTTTGGGAAACCACAAGTGAACGCGGAGGTGTAAAAGTTGAGTTTGTTAAAAGGGATTCAGCAAACCGCCCAGCAGGTGGCTGAGGCGATCTCTGCCGCCCTGCAGCTGGAGACAGAAATCGTCGATGATGGGATGACGATCATCGCCGGCACCGGACTGTACAAGGATCAGATCGATACGAAGGAAGAAGGCGGCCAGGTAGAAGCAGGGTTCCTTTACGGGAGGGTCATCCGCAACAATCAGCCTTATTTTGTCGAGGACGCCCGCAACGACCCGTCGTACGACCCGTCCGTGATGACGGGCCAGACGCCGGAGATGGCTGAACTTTGCTGCCCGATCCACTACGGCGGCAGAGTGATCGGCGTGATCGGATTGGTCGCATTCGACGAGTCCCAACACCGCTCCTTGATTGTGAACAAAATGCCCTTTCTCACCTTTCTTCAGCGCATGTCCGAACTTTTGACCAGCAAGATCGCCGAGAAGGCTGCCTTGCAAAACTGGCAAAAAGCCACCCACCAGCTGGAGGTGCTGATCGAATCCATTCACGAAGGGATCATCGCCATCGACGAAAAAGGCGTGATCAGCACCTGCAATCAAACCGCAGAGCAGCTCATCGGGCTGAAGCGCGAGCAACTGATCGCAAAACCGCTCGAACAGATCTGGCCCGCATCGCCGATGCTTACGGTGCTGTCCAGCGGCAAAGGGTACATCGAACAGGAAGAACGTTACCAGTTGGACGGCCGCGACATGCACTTCATCGTCACCGCCCGCCCCATCCTGGCCAATGAATCCGTCATCGGAGCCGTTGCCACTTTCCGCCGGATGGCTGACATGCGCCGACTCGCCTACGTGCTGACCAATGAGCCAAAAGACCTGTATTTTTCCGAGATTTACGGACAGAGCCGAGCGCTTGCACTGGTAAAAAAACAGGCGGAACAAGTAGCGAGAGGGGCGTCCAACATTCTGATCACCGGGGAAAGCGGGACCGGCAAGAGCATGCTCGCCGCCGCGATCCACTCTGCGAGCAGCCGCCGCTCCGGTCCTTTTATTCTCGTCAATTGCGGGGCGATCCCCGAAGCGCTCCTGGAGAGCGAACTGTTCGGCTACGCCGGCGGGGCCTTTACCGGGGCGAGGCGGGAAGGAAAAGCGGGAAAATTCGAGCTGGCCGACGGGGGTACGATCTTCCTCGATGAGATCGGCGATCTTCCCCTTCACCTGCAAGTAAAACTGCTCCACGTCCTGCAGGCAAAACAAGTGGAACGGATCGGCTCCAATCAGGTGATCCCGGTCGACATCCGCGTGATCTCTGCCACCAACAAGAACCTGGAAGAGATGGTTGCAACAAGGGAATTTCGCGAAGACCTTTACTTCCGTCTCAACGTCATCCCGCTGCACATGCCCCCGCTCCGCGATCGAATCGAAGACATTCCGCTCTTGATGGAATACTTTTTGGCGAAGCACCGGCAGATCACGGATCACGAACTCCTGGATTACTCGCCGGAAGTGCGGCACATCTTCATGAAGTACCATTGGCCCGGCAACGTGCGGGAGCTGGAAAATGCGATTGAGTACGCTGTCAACATGGCAAGCAGTCCCTTTATCGGCGTGGAGGCGATTCCGCCGCGGATCACGAATGCGGTGTACGCCCCGCTTCCGGACAATTCCACCGATGAAACCTATTCACTCAAAGACTTGCTGAAACGGCACGAGCAGTTGATCATCCAGGAGTATCTCGAACGGTACGGCGATTCCCTCGAGGCAAAGCGGATGATCGCCGAGAAGCTGGACATCGGCCTGGCCACGTTATACCGGAAACTGGAATCCTATAAGCTTCTCAAAATCGAGAAATAGTTCTAAATATTAAGAACTATTCGGATTGAAAATTCAGGAGATAAGAGCCAATTTATCCAGTACGATCCCTTCCGGTTAAACAAATATTCCAACTATTGGGAAATATGTATAGGTATTTGATCTTTATTTCCGCTCATGACAATGGCACCATTCTTGCTATATTCAGGTGGTTAGAAAAACAAGACACCGGGAGGGGATCCAATTTGACAAATTGCATGGTCGAGTTGAAGCAGATTACCAAACAATACGACCAGAATACAGTTGTGGAACAATTATCGCTCGAGATTCAACAAGGCGAATTCATGACACTGCTCGGTCCCAGCGGCTGCGGAAAAACGACGACCCTGCGAATGATCGCCGGTTTTGAGCCGCCTACATCGGGTGAAATCCTGCTGGACGGTGAAATCGTGCAGCATCGGCCCGCCTATCAGCGAAATCTAAATACCGTGTTTCAAAACTACGCCTTGTTTCCACATCTTACCACTTTCGAAAACGTCGCTTTCGGTCTGCGCTTGAAGAAGATCGCCAAAGGCGAGATCGAAAAACGCGTGAGAGACGCGCTAAAGCTGGTGCAGCTCGAAGAGTTTTCCGGGCGCAAACCGGATCAGTTGAGCGGCGGTCAGAAACAGCGGGTAGCGATCGCTCGGGCCCTGGTCAACAATCCCAAAGTGCTGCTCCTCGACGAACCGCTGGGAGCGCTGGACCTGAAGCTGCGCAAACAGATGCAGGTTGAATTAAAGCACCTGCAACAGCAGCTTGGCATCACCTTTATCTTTGTCACCCACGACCAGGAAGAAGCCCTGACGATGTCAGACCGCATTGCCGTGATGAACAGCGGCAAGCTTGAACAGGTCGGGACGCCGACCGATGTCTACGACCGGCCTGTCAGCAGGTTCGTCGCAGAATTTATCGGCGAGACGAATCTGCTCACCGGCACGGTAAAAGAGGTTGGGCAATCCCGATTGGTGATCGAAAGTGACGGACGCTCCCTGATCGCCCCTGCCGGCATTGCGGTCCGGAAGCTTCAAGATGTCACAGTGGCGATCCGTCCCGAGAAGGCCCTGCTTTCGCTTAAGCCTCCCGCGGCGGCCGATTCCGGCGTCAACCAACTGCCAGTCAAACTGGTGGAGCGCATCTACACTGGCGTCACGACCAAGACAGTCGTCGCCACACCCAGCGGAAAACAACTGGTAGCTCACGAGAAAACAGACCAGCTGCTACCTGTGTCCGCAGGAGACGACCTGTTCGTCACCTGGAATCCCGCCCATTCGGTGGTGTTGACCGCATGAAAATGGAAACCTTGCCGACTGCCGCCGAAACAGGCATGCCATCACAGCCCAAACAGCGCCAGCCAAAGGATGGGGCCAAATGGTGGACGCTGTCGCCTGTAACCCTGTGGATGACCTTCTTTTTTCTCATCCCGCTGCTGCTGATCCTGCTTGTCAGCTTTTTCTCCCGCAGTTCGTTCGGCGGCATTGAGCTGCCGCTTACGATTGAGAATTACACGCGGTTTTTTGACAGTCTCTACATAAAAATCCTTTGGGTATCCTGCTTGCTCTCCCTGGCAACGACCCTGCTGTGCCTGGTGTTCGGCTACCCGTTTGCCTATATCATCGCCCGGTCGCCGCAGAGGTATCGCAATATTTTGCTTTTTCTCATCATCATTCCGTTTTGGACAAATTCGCTGATCCGCACCTATGCCTGGATCCTCCTGCTACGCACAGAAGGCGTGATCAACACGCTGCTGGTCAATGCCGGCATCTTCGAACAGCCGCTGACCCTCTTGTACAACAACTTCGCCGTGCTGGTCGGCCTGGTCTACACGATGCTGCCGTTCATGGTGCTGCCCTTGTACGCCTCGATCGAGAAGCTGGACAAATCGTATCTGGAGGCCGCCGCCGATCTGGGCGCAAAGCCTTGGCAGGCGTTCTGGAAGATTACGTTTCCGCTGACGACCCCGGGGATTGTCGCCGGCTCCCTGTTGGTGTTCGTCCCTTCGCTCGGCCTGTTTTTCATTCCCGACCTGATGGGCGGCAGCAAGTCCGTGCTGATCGGAAACCTGATCAAGAACCAGTTTTTGACCGCTCGCGACTGGCCGTTTGGTTCGGCCGTCTCGATCATCCTGATGGCGCTCACCTTGCTCTGCATCGTCGCCTACATGCGCACCACCAATGACAAACAAGGAAAGGAGCTGCTGTAAATGCGCCTCTCTCTTGGACGGAAGGCAGCGCTTTTCTACGCTTTTCTGATCTATCTGTTTCTCTATGCGCCGATCGCGATCCTGATCACCTACTCGTTCAATCAGTCCAAGCTCAACGCGGTCTGGACGGGTTTTACCTTCGATTGGTACGTCAGGCTGTTCCAAAACGGAGAAGTGCTGGAGGCCGCCAAGACGACACTGGCGGTCGCCCTGCTGAGCACGATCGCCGCCACCGTGATCGGCACGCTGGCCGCAGTCGGCATGTACCGGTACAAATTTCGCGGCAAGACAGTCCTGGATTCGATGCTCTACCTGCCGCTGGTCATCCCGGAAATCGTCATGGGGATCTCCCTGCTCGCCCTGTTTTCTCAAATTAAAATCCCCTTGGGCTATTTTACGCTGATCGCCGCCCACATCACCTTCTCCATCCCGTACATTGTCGTCGTAGTCAGAGCCCGGCTTGACGGCTTCGACCGAAGTCTGGAAGAAGCGGCGATGGATCTTGGAGCTACCCCCTGGCAGACGTTTGTCAAGGTTACGCTCCCGGTTATCGCGCCCGGAGTCGTAGCCGGCGCCCTGCTCGCCTTCACCCTGTCGATCGACGATGTGATCATCAGCTTCTTCGTCGCCGGTCCGGGCAGCACCACGCTTCCGCTGAAGATCTTCTCGATGATCAAGTTCGGCGTAACCCCGGAGATCAACGCCCTCTCCACGCTGATGCTGATCGTCACCTTGGTCGTCGTGATCATCGCCGAGCGCTTGCGAATGAAAAAGAATGCATAAAGAGAAAAAGGGAGGTCTACAGATGAAAAAAGGATGGATGTCCATTATCGTCTCCACGGTCGTTACCTTAGCCCTGGCTGTGTCAGGCTGCAGCTCTTCATCAGGCGGCTCCGGACAGAGCGAATCCGGCCTGGACAAAGAGTTGAACGTCTTCAACTGGTCGGAGTATCTGCCAGAGTCGGTGATCAAAAAGTTTGAAGAAAAGTATGGCGTAAAAGTAAATTACAGCATGTTCTCGTCTAATGAAGAGATGCTGGCCAAACTGTCTGCCGGCGGCGGTGTGTTTGACCTGTCTGTCGCCAGCGACTACTTCATCGAATCGATGATCAAGCAGGACATGATCGAACCGATGGATGTGAACAACATTCCCAACTTTAAGAATTACCTGCCGGATTTTATCAACAAGGATTTCGACCCCGGCAACAGGTACTCCGTTCCCTACATGGGCAATACGGTCTCGATCGGCTACAATCCCGACAAGATCACAAGCGAAATCACCAGCTACGACGACCTGTGGAACCCAGAGTTCAAACGGCAGATCGTCTTGGTGGATGATCAGCGGTTCATCATTGGCATCGTGCTGAAGACACTCGGGTACCCAGGCAACGATACCGCCCCCGCTCATCTGGAAGAAGCCAAGCAGAAAATGCTGAAGCTGATGCCAAATGTGAAGGCGTTCGACAGTGACAGTCCGAAAACCCTGCTGATCAACGGCGAGGTAAACATCGCCCTCGTCTGGGGGCCGGAGATCGCGCTCGCCCAGCGGGAAAAGCCCCAGATCAAGACCGCTTTGCCAAAAGAAGGACTCATGATCACGATGGACAACTTCGTCATCCCCAAAGGTGCCAAGCACAAAAAGACGGCAGAAGCCTTTATCAACTTTATCCTGGAGCCGGAGATCAGCGCCGAAATCTCCGAATCCTTCCCATACATCAATCCCAACGGAGAGGCTCGCAAGCTGCTCCCCAAAGACGTCCTCGAGAATATTGCCATCTACCCGCCAGCGGAAGAAATGAGCCGCGTGGAAGGCGTAAAGGATGTCGGAGATGCGATCAAGTTGTACGACCGCATCTGGTCCGAAGTAAAAAGCACGCAGTAGGAATCGTTGGAAAAAAAGCAGCAGCCGGGGGCAGCGATGCCCACGGCTGCTTTCTTCTGTTGCCGGCCTGATCTACTCCCTAAACAAGTCTGGCCACGAGCTGCATGACGTCGGCAAAAGCGTCTGCGGCTTTCACAATATGTTCTTGGCCCATCACCGTCGACAGGTTCCACATGCCCCGCGGAGCCGTAAAGATGCCGCGATTGAGCAGCTCCAGATGTACCAATCCGGCCAGCTGCTGGTGCGGGCTGTACGTGGATGCATAGTCGGTCGGCGGCTGCTCGGTAAAGTGAACGTTCAGCAAGGAACCGACTCGGGTAACGGAAACAGGAACAGCCGATTGCCGGACGCTGCGGACCATCCGCGCTTCCAGCTCCGCTGCCATCGCCTCCAAGTGGGCAATAGCCGCTTCGTCTAACATTTCCATGGCTGCAATCCCGGCCGCCATAGTGATTCGGTTTCCGTTAAAGGTTCCGCCCTGCGAGACAGATCTCGGCCGGGTCGGATCGAACATCGCCATGATTTCCGCTCGGCCGCCAAATGCCCCTACGGGAAAGCCTCCGCCGATGATCTTGGCCAAGGCGGTCAGGTCAGGCGTCACCTGATACAATCCTTGCGCTCCGCCCAGACCAAGGCGCAAGGTCTGCACCTCATCGAAAATCAAGAGCACACTATACCGGTCTGCCAATTGGCGCAGTCCGGCCAGGTACCCCGGCTGCGGAGGAATAACACCGGCTACTCCCATGACCGGCTCCACAAGTATGGCGGCAATTTCATTTGCTTTCGTTCGCAGAATGCTTTCGATCGCGTCCAGATTGTTGAACGGAGCAATGTACACATCCCGAGAGACATTGGCGGAGATGCCGGGCGAAGCGGGCACCGGCACCAAAGGGGCTGGCGGGAGTCCCGGCCGGTGCGGCGGAGCGATGGAAAACTCGACCGTCTCATGCGTCCCATGGTATCCGCCTTCCATCTTGATGATCCCCGAACGGCCCGTAAAAGCGCGCGCGGCCCGGACGGCAAACATCGTCGCCTCCGTTCCGGAGTTGCAAAACCGAATCGTCTCGATTCCCGGCACCCGCTCGCAGATCATGCCGGCCAACTGCAGCTGCTCGGGAATGACCGCAGCGTAAGCGGTTCCAAGAGCGAGTGCCGCCTGCACGTTTTTGGCGATGGCGGGATGGGCGTGCCCGTGAATCATCGCGGTATAGTTGTTCAGGAAATCCGTGTACGCATTCCCGTCAGCGTCGTACAGAGTCGGCCCTTCCGCCCGGCTGATCGTCAGCGGGTAGGGCTTGTAAAAGGCAGTCGTCCGCGTATCTCCGCCTGGCATCACCTGTCCGGCCTGTTCAAAAACCTTTTGGGATGAGCTTGTTCTCAGCAGATAGTCCCGCTTGGCCTGTTCATAAGCCGTTTCCATATCCATCTTTTATCGCCCCTTTTTTGCCCTCGTTTTGGGCAAAGCGCATGTTCTTAGGGTGATTATATCATGATCGGATGGAAAGTTGGGAATAGTCCGTTATTTATTCCCCCTCGGAACAACAAACAACTGGGGTTGTCCCACAAGTTTTGGAACTTATGGAACACCCCCCCGATGCTTCCTTTGCGGGCTGTGACAGCTTCGCTGGTATTACCCCTTACTCAAATATCGGAGCTACATACGGCATTGTTTTGGCTAAGATCCAAAGTAAGAAAAGGACAACAGGAGCGTGGAAAATCAATTGCAACATCGAATACCCAGCGAGATCTTTTGCTTTGACGCCTAAGACACCCAGTAAGGGTAACATAAAGAATGGATTGACCATGTTAGGAAGTGCTTCAGACGCATTGTATACCTGTACAACCCAGGCCATGCTGACATTTAATTCTTTTGCAGCTTCGAGCAAGTATGGTGCTTCCACGATCCACTTTCCGCCGCCTGAAGGAAGGAAAAGCCCTAGAATAGCTGAATAGACTCCCGCGACGAGTGGAAATGTATTCTCCGTTGAAATGGAAAGAAAGAATTTCACCAATACATCATTCAGTCCGGAGTTCATTAAGATTCCGAAAATCCCTGCATAAAGAGGGAATTGAATGAGCACGCCTCCAATAGCCGGAACAGAATTCGAGACGGAGTTCAAGAAATTTCTAGGTGTCCAATGCAATAGTAATCCGATCATTAATAACATAAAATTATAATTATTAAGATTAAGTGCCGCGATTGCTCCTGTTTTTGAAATCACATGTATAATATAAATGAATCCGACAGCAACTAATAAGAGATTTAAGAGCGGGCTATATTCCAACCATTCTCCCGGTCTTTGAGCTTTCTTCTTCTCCTCGACAGTTCCGATTCTGCCGTAATCAATCCCAGCCATTTCAGCTGTCTTCGCTTTTTCTTTATTCGGGGCAGAGACAAAAGCAATCCAAACAGATAAAGCGATGAGAACAACGATCAAGACAAAGTTTTGCCAAGTAAAAATCGTTTGTGACATTGAGATTGTACCACTAATTTTATATAAATCAGCTGGAATGGAAGCTTTCGTTGCCATTAACAAAGCAGCTGAAGATGATAGTCCTAATGCCCAAACACTGCCAAGCCCAAGGAACCCTGCAGCCCCCATTGCCCGATAGTCTACGCCTTTTACCCGACTGCTAATTTCCTTAATGAGGATTCCACTAAACACCAGACTAAAACCCCAGCTTATGAGCGAAGTAAACATGGAAAAAAAAGCGACAAAAGCTACTGCGCCTTTTCCTGTTTTAGGAATCTCGGCAAGCTTTGCAATTAGTTGATGAACCGGTTTAGAAGAAGCTACTACGTAACCTGTAATAATGATAAAGGCCATTTGCATGGTAAAAGGAATCAGATCCCAATAGTGCGTTCCAAAGTCTACCCCAATTTCGACAGGTGTCCTTCCCATTAATAATGCAATGATTGCAATCAAAACAACTGCAACCGCAGCAAAAATATAGGCATCTGGGAACCACTTTTCACTCCAATTTGCCAGTGAAATACCCATGCGGGCCAAAAAACCCTCTTGTTTTTCATGTACTGACAGACTTTCTTGCTCTTCATTTACTTTTCTTATCTCCATCTAACACACACCACCCACGGAAAAATGATTATATTTTGGGAATATACGAAATAGAAATGATAGCTTTCGTTGTTATTTCTTTACTTCAATCATAATCGCATCGCCTTGCCCGCTGCCGGAGCAAATTGCAGCAATACCTACACCGCCTCCGCGGCGGCGTAATTCATAGGCAAGTGTAAGAATAATGCGCGCACCGCTTGCGCCGATCGGATGTCCAAGTGCAACGGCACCGCCATTTACATTCACTTTGTCCGGATCGATATGGGCAATTTTATTGCTTGTAAGGGCAACAGCCGCAAATGCTTCGTTAATTTCAAACAAGTCGATGTCATCAACGGATTTACCTGTTTTCTTTAAAAGTTCGTTTATGACAAGACCCGGCGTTTGCGGGAATTTCTCAGCTTCCACTGCTACTTCAGCATGTGCGATGATCGTTGCGAGTACGTTTTTTCCTTCCTTTTTAGCCCGTTCATCACTCATTAACACGAGAGCCGCCGCTCCGTCATTCACGCCAGGAGCATTTCCAGCTGTAATCGTACCCTCTTTACCAAATACAGGACGTAATTTCGCAAGGACATCCATGGATGTGTCTTTACGCGGGGCTTCATCTGTATCAATCACGAGCGGGTCACCTTTTCGCTGCGGTACTTCTACTGCAACCATTTCTTCGGCTAGGGTTCCGTTTTCAATAGCGGCAATCGCCCGCTTGTGACTGCGCACTGCCCATGAGTCCTGTTCTTCGCGCGTAATGCCAAGCTCTGCTGCAGTCGTATTGCCATATGTGCCCATGTGAACGCCAGTAAAGCTGCATGATAAACCGTCGTGGATCATTAAATCAACCATAGGTGTATCACCCATTCGTGCACCCCATCGTGCTTTGAACACTGCATAGGGTACATTTGACATCGATTCCATTCCGCCTGCTAAAATGATCTCCTCATCACCGGTACGAATTATTTGATCCGCTAATGTCACACTTCGAAGGCCGGAAGCACACACTTTATTAACGGTTTCCGTTTTGATGTTCCACGGAATGCCTGCTTCTCGTGCTGCTTGACGCGATGGGATTTGCCCTTGTCCTGCCTGCAGTACATTTCCAAAAATGACTTCATCTAAATCTTCCGGACTTACTTCTGCACGCCGCATCGCTTCTTTCATTGCGATTCCGCCAAGTTCTGCTGCTGTTAATGATGAGAGAGCGCCGCCAAATTTTCCAAACGGAGTACGGGCACCTTCAATAATGACGGTTTTGATCATTTTTTCACCTCCTCAAGTTCGGGTAAAACCGTAAAGCTTGCTTCTGTTTTCTCTTTTACTTCATCTACCGTTACGCCTTCTGCCACCTCCACAAGTACCATGCCATTTTCCGTAAAATCAAACACAGCCAAATCCGTAATTAAACGATGTACAACCCCTTTACCGGTTAGCGGCAAGGTACATTCTTTTTTAATTTTCGCTTCACCGTTTTTATTGACATGTTCCATTACGACAACGACACGTTTCGCCCCATTCACAAGGTCCATAGCGCCGCCCATTCCCTTGACCATTTTACCGGGAATCATCCAGTTTGCCAGATCGCCATTTTCAGAGACTTCCATGCCGCCAAGTATGGCCAGGTCGATATGTCCGCCGCGAATCATGGCAAAAGACTCGGCACTGTCAAAAAATGAGGCGCCTGGAACCGTGGTTATCGTTTCTTTACCGGCATTAATTAAATCTGGATCTTCTTCGCCTTCCACCGGATATGGACCGATACCAAGCAAGCCGTTTTCTGATTGCAATAAGACGTTAAAATCGGCGGGAATTTCGTTGGCCACAAGTGTCGGTATCCCGATGCCCAAATTCACATTCATTCCATCTTTAATTTCTTGTACCGCTCGTTTCACAATTGTTAAACGCGTATCCCTCATCATCATCCGCTCCTTTATATGTCCTGGGAAAGCCGTCTTTTATGGAACGCAGATTTCAATCCATTCCTGTTTTTCTTTTACGCCTTGAACACGGTCCTGCGTTCAATTCGTTTTTGATAATCTGTTCCGACGATGAGCCGTTGCACATAAATGCCGGGTGTATGGATTTCATCCGGATCCAGTTCGCCTGGCTCTACAATTTCCTCTACTTCTGCAATCGTGATTTTGCCTGCCATTGCTGCAAGGGGATTAAAGTTGCGAGACGTTTTTCGGTATACAAGGTTACCGAGAGTATCGGCTTTCCACGCTTTTACCAGAGCAAAATCCGCAACGATCCCTTCTTCAAGCAAATATGTTTTTCCGTTAAATACCTTTGTTTCCTTCCCTTCAGCGATTGGCGTCCCTACACCAGTCGCGGTATAAAAACCAGGAATTCCGGCTCCTCCGGCTCTCATGCGCTCTGCAAGCGTTCCTTGCGGCGTCAACTCCACTTCGAGTTCGCCGCTTAAATATTGTTGTTCAAAAATCTTATTTTCACCAACATATGAAGCAATCATCTTTTTAATCTGTTTATTCGCTAACAGAAGGCCGAGCCCCCAATCATCTACACCGCAATTATTGCTGTAAACGGTAAGATCTTTTGTCCCTTGTTGATGAAGGGCTTCAATCGCCTTCTCAGGTATGCCGCATAAGCCAAATCCGCCAACAACAAGTGTTGCACCGTTTGGAATATCTGAAATCGCTTCCAAAGCAGAATTCATTAATTTGCTCACATCAATACCTCCTCATGCTGTTTATTATGTAGAAGTTTACATTTTGTATGAATATAAGTAAAATTAATAATTGGAATACATTTCATTCTCATATAGAATAATAGGGAGATTTTTTACATGGAGATTCGCGATATAAAGTCTTTTATTGAAGTAGCTAATCACCGTAGTTTCACGAAAGCAGCAGAGAATACGTATTTATCACAACCTTCGTTAAGCAAGGCCGTTAAAAAGCTGGAAGAAGAATTACAAGTTGAACTTTTTGACCGTTCATCACGAGATCTTCACTTGACTGACGCTGGAGAAATTGTCTACAAACAAGGGCAATTAGCCATTTCGTCCCTGAATGAGATCCATAATTTGTTGAAGGAGTTAGTTGATGTGGCAGTGGGGGAAATAAAATTCGGGATACCGCCGCTGATTGGAACGCTTTTTTTTCCGCATATTGCCAGTACTTTCAAAGAGAAATATCCGAATGTGAGACTTGAACTGGTAGAACTGGGGGCAAAATTGATCGAGCAGCTTGTTGAAGAAGGAAAGATTGACCTTGGATTAATTGTTCTGCCCGTTGATGAAACTCTTTTCCATATTTATCCATTTTTCAGCGACGAATTTGTCTTGTGTATTCATCGCGAACACCTGCTTGCCAATAGAGAATCTGTTGCTTTATATGAATTAAAAGACGAACAATTTATTATTTTTTCAAGAAATTTCACCTTGCACAACTTTATCATCAATGCGTGTGAAAAGGCAGGATTTACCCCTTCCATTTCTTATAAGAGTTCACAGTGGGATCTAATTTTGGAACTGGTTGCTTCTAAACTTGGCATAACGCTATTGCCCAAGATCCTTTTTGAAAGGCAAAGCAATCCAACCATTAAAACGATTCCATTAAAATCACCTCTTTTATGGAATTTAGGCTTTGTAACAAAAAAAGGAGCCTATCATTCGTTTGCGTTGAGAAAGTTTCTGCAACTGTTTTCTGCCGTTAATTATGTTGGCGGTTAAATGATGGATTCATTCGGTACTAAGTTTCTTTATTTCAATTGTTCTTTTCTTTCAAGGGTGGCTAGTCAGCATCAATACTTCCTCCTATCGCCAGCCCCCGTTCGGAACTTTCACCCTATAGATGGACGCCCATGCCGGGCGCACAAGGAAACCCAGACGAGCGTTGTTTACTCATCTGGGGTATGGATATCTTTTAACTATTCGTACCTTGATATAATATTCTTTGCAACCTGACTCTTTGGATCAATTTGTAACACCATATTTGCTATTTCAATAGCTTCTTCTTTGGAGACCAATTCTTCCGGGATAATATGAAAAAGCAACAAATACTCTTTTAAACCTACATCCTCAGGAGACAGTTCTAATGCTCTTCTAGAATGTAACAATGCAGATCGATACGCTCCTTCAATATAGCACAAAGGATGACTGAGCAAAGATGATGCAAGGTGATGTAGATCACTACTTTCTCCCTGAGAGTAAATTAAAAAGTTAACAAAGGTGTAGCAAACCAAATCACCAGTTTCGTATGCCAGTTCATGCAAAAGATCGCTAAGTACAGAAAAGTCAATTGCAGCCACTTGCTCCTTCGCGGTTAACAAATCCCCTTTTAAAATTGCCTCTTTTATCATCTTGTTTTCACCCACGCATTAGAAATTCTAATAACACCATCTATTTTCTGATAGGGTTACTTCAACAATATTGTCACCAATTTGCAATGCCTTGTAAAATGCAGTGTTTTTCACGCCATTTGTTTTCATAAAGACGTTCTTAGCACCTTCTCTCATTACCTTAGAGATGATCACCGAAATCGCGTTCCAATCGTTTGGATTTTCAACAATTCTATTCCATGCATGTTTGGGATTTAATATCTTAACATTATTTTTGTTTAGGGAAGCAACCTCAGGTATCATTTTTAAACTGAAATACTGCAAATCGGTTTTTAAAACTACGACTGACCAATTATCTAACAAGGATTTCCAATCTCTC
>NZ_JBJQOQ010000039.1:0-48991 GCF_046036945.1 Brevibacillus sp. B_LB10_24
AGAGATTGGAAATCCTTGTTAGATAATTGGTCAGTCGTAGTTTTTAAACCGGCAGCAGGGGAAGAAAAGACAGCTCGGCAGCGGGAACAAAATTGGAGTGGTTGAATATCTTGGGGTTAGACCGGAGGGCAAATGCTGATGTTCCCGCAGAAGACACGCAAAGAGGCAAGTTTGGAAAATAGAAATAATTCATACTTGACACGTAGGAATAGTCGGCATTAAACTCATCCTTATAACACCTAACGTGCAAATGTCGACTAATACACTCAACATTATCGAGATTGGGGGGAGCTTGCGTGAAAGTGTCGAGCAGAGGCGAATACGCCTTGCGTGCTCTCTTGGTGTTGGGCCAAAGCGGCAGCAGAATCCTTTCTGTCGGGGAAGTGGCCGAGAAGACGCTCGTGCCGGTCAGTTACCTCGAACAAATCCTGCTCCAGCTCAAAGTACTCGGGTATGTGAAAAGCAAGCGGGGCGTTCAGGGCGGATATGCCCTGCTGCTGCCGCCGGAGCAAATCAACATCGGCGAAGTGATCCGCAAGCTGGAAGGGCCGTTGGCACCGATGAGCTGTGCCAGCGTCACCGCCTATGAACCCTGTCAGCTCGAGGCGGACTGTCTGTTAAAGCCGCTCTGGACGCTGGTGCGGGACACGGTTGCCCACGTGCTTGACCAGACCTCGTTGGCCGATTTGTTGGAGCAAAGAATCCGTTTGAAGGATGGAGGGGATTACTATGTCACAGTCCGATCAAACCCTTGATGAAGAGTCGCTCGGCCGGATTGTCCGCGCCCTTCAGGGACTGGAGTACGGGTCCGTCCAAATTGTCGTACACGACTCGAAAATCACGCAGATCGAGAGAACGGAAAAACATCGCTTTCCGCTGGAAAAAACCAGCTCCGTCTACAGTCACGACAGCAAGCCGAAAAGAAAATAACCAGCCGATCGGTCTACCGAAGGCCCCCCGCAAGTCCTGTCAAAACGAAAGCGGCAGGACAGGGGGCCTTTTATTATTTTCAAAGGAGAGAGGAACCATGTTGGTCAGAACATCTTGGCTGAAGCTTGCCCTGACAGGCGGATTGCTTGTAGGGCTTGCAGGCTGCCAAAACGCAGGGGGCCCGGCTCCGGGCGGCGAGCAGACGGCTTCCGCCCAAGGGGGGAAGGCAGCCGTTGAGATTTTGAACGTATCGTACGACCCGACACGCGAGCTGTATCAGGATGTGAACAACCGTTTTGCCGCTTACTGGGAGCAGAAGACGGGCCAACCTGTCACGGTGAAACAGTCGCACGGCGGGTC
The DNA here is from genome assembly GCF_046036945.1 of Brevibacillus sp. B_LB10_24. Lineage (NCBI taxonomy): Bacteria > Bacillati > Bacillota > Bacilli > Caryophanales > Paenibacillaceae > Brevibacillus > Brevibacillus sp. B_LB10_24. The sequence continues at coordinate 1,291 of NZ_JBJQOQ010000039.1, forward strand.
GGGCAAACAGGCCCGCTCTGTGATCGACGGGTTGGAGGCGGATGTGGTGACGCTGGCGCTCGCTTACGACATCGACGCCATCGCCGAAAAAGGGCTGCTTCCGCAGGATTGGCAGCAGCGCCTGGAATACAACAGCTCACCGTATACTTCGACGATTGTCTTTCTCGTGCGGAAAGGAAATCCCAAGGGCATCCGGGACTGGGATGACCTGATCAGACCGGGCGTGTCCGTCATCACCCCCAACCCCAAATCCTCCGGCGGGGCAAGGTGGAACTACCTGGCGGCCTGGGGATACGCCCTGGAGAAAAACGGCGGAGACGAGGCAAAGGCGAAAGAATTTGTAACCCAGCTGTACAAGAACGTGCCAGTGCTGGATTCGGGCGCGCGCGGCTCGACTACGACGTTTGTCGAAAGAGGCATCGGCGATGTGCTGATCGCCTGGGAAAACGAAGCGTTCCTGGCGGTAAACGAGCTTGGCCAAGACAAGTTTGAAATCGTCGCCCCGTCGCTCAGCATCCTGGCCGAACCGCCTGTCTCCGTCGTCGATACGTTCGCGGACAAACACGGTACGCGAGAGGTGGCCGAAGCTTATCTGAAGTTCCTGTACACGGAAGAAGGGCAGGAGCTGGCGGCGAAACACTACTACCGGCCGCGGTCGGAGACGGTGGCGAAGAAGTACGAAAGCCAGTTTCCGGCACTGAAGTTGTTTACGATCGACGAAGTGTTCGGTGGGTGGAAAAACGCTCACCAGGTCCACTTTGCCGACGGCGGCGTGTTTGACCAGATCTACCAGCCGCACTAGCCTGCTAGCGCAGTGCGATCCTTCCGGGCCGACTCTTGAAAGATGCGAAAGGAGTGTCCATCATGGCAAAGCGTATCAAGCCGCGCGGCATCCTGCCCGGCTTCGGATTGACGATGGGCTATACGCTTGTCTATCTCTGCTTGATCGTATTCATTCCCCTGTCCCTGCTGTTTCTCAAGGCCGCCAGCCTGAGCCCGGGCCAGTGGTGGGAGATCATCTCGAACCCTCGCGTACTTGCCGCTTTCCGCCTCAGCTTTGCCGCCGCCCTGCTGGCTGGCGTGATCAATACGGTGTTCGGCCTGCTGGTCGGCTGGGTGCTGACGCGTTATTCCTTTCCCGGGAAACGACTGGTAGACGGGTTGGTCGATCTGCCGTTTGCCCTGCCGACAGCGGTCGCCGGCATCGTCCTGACGGCGGTCTATGCACCGGGCGGCTGGATTGGCCGGTATCTTGAGGCGCTTGGGGTTCAGGTCGCGTTTGCCCCGATCGGGGTGGTCGTCGCCTTGACTTTTATCGGCATCCCGTTCGTCGTCAGGACTGTCCAACCGGTGCTGTTGGACCTGGAGAAGCAGGTCGAGGAAGTCTCCGCCACGCTTGGTGCCAACCGCTGGCAGACGTTTCGGCGGGTCATCTTTCCGCAGCTGCTGCCGGCGCTGATCACCGGCTTTGCGCTCGCTTTTGCCCGCGGCCTGGGGGAGTACGGCTCGGTGGTCTTCATCTCCGGAAATATGCCGATGAGCACGGAAATCGTGCCGCTTTTGATCATGACCAAGCTGGAACAGTACGACTACGCCGGGGCGACCGCGATCGCGGCGGTCATGCTGATCGCGTCGTTTCTCATGCTGCTGGTGATCAATTTCTTGCAGTGGCGAAGCAATAAATTACACAGGTTGGGCTAAAAGGAGGTGCCTCTTGTCATGTCGGATGATTACGCTGTCGTCCCGATCAGGCGGACTGCTTCCGCCACCGCCGAGCCTGCCGCGGTCAGATGGCTCCTGATTGGCGCTGCCATCGCGTTTCTCGCCCTGTTTTTATTCGTCCCGCTCATCGCCGTCTTCGCCGAAGCCTTCCAAAAAGGCTGGGCTTCCTACGTATCCGCCCTGCGGGAGCCGGATGCCTGGGCCGCGATCAAGCTGACGCTGCTCACTGCCGGGATCGCCGTTCCGCTGAATACCGCATTCGGAGTGGCCGCGGCCTGGGTCATCGCGAAGTACCGGTTTCGCGGCAAGAATCTGCTGATTACGCTGATCGACCTGCCGTTTGCCGTCTCTCCGGTGATTTCGGGACTTGTCTTCGTGCTGCTGTTTGGCTCCCAGGGGGTGCTCGGACCCTGGCTTGCGCAGTACGATTTCAAAATCATCTTTGCTGTACCGGGGATCGTGCTCGCCACCCTGTTCGTGACCTTTCCGTTTGTTGCCCGCGAGCTCATCCCGGTGATGCAGGCGCTGGGCAGCGAGGAGGAAGAAGCGGCCATGTCGCTGGGTGCAAGGGGCTGGCAGACCTTTTTCCGGGTGACACTGCCGAATGTCAAATGGGGCCTGCTCTACGGGATCATCTTGTGCAACGCCCGGGCGATGGGCGAGTTTGGCGCGGTGTCGGTCGTGTCCGGCCACATTCGCGGGTTGACGAATACGGTGCCGCTGCACGTGGAAATTCTCTACAACGAGTACAATTTTACCGCCGCCTTTGCCGCGGCGTCACTGCTGGCCGTGCTGGCGCTGGTCACCCTGGCCGCGAAAAGCCTGGTGGAGTGGAAAGCAGCCAGAAACGAATCAACTTACAATCCGGCGGGAGGAGAGTAACAGACGATGAGTATTCAGGTTTTCAACATCAGCAAGTCGTTCGCCAAAAACGCCATCCTGCACGACCTCACTTTGGAGATTCCGACCGGTGAGCTGGTCGCCCTGCTCGGGCCGTCCGGTTCCGGCAAAACTACGCTGCTGCGGCTGATCGCCGGCCTGGAAGCGGCGGACGCCGGGCGCATTGTGCTGGACGGCCAGGATGTGACCGGGCTTGGCGTCCGCGAACGGCAGATCGGTTTTGTGTTTCAACACTACGCGTTGTTTCGCCATATGAACGTCTACAACAACATCGCCTTTGGCCTGCAGGTCCGCCCGCGAAGGCAGCGCCTTGGCAAACGGGAAATCGGGCAAAGAGTAGAGGAGCTGCTCAGCCTTGTGCAGTTGGAGGGGCTGGCGGAGCGGTATCCGGCCCAGCTTTCGGGCGGACAGCGCCAGCGGGTCGCATTGGCGAGGGCGCTGGCGATCCAGCCGAAATTTTTGCTGCTGGACGAACCGTTCGGGGCGCTGGATGCCAAAGTCAGACAGGAGCTGCGCCGCTGGTTGAGGCAGCTGCACCACAACCTGGAGATCACCAGTCTGTTCGTAACCCACGACCAGGAGGAGGCGCTGGAGGTGGCAGACCGGATTGTGATCGTCAATGAGGGGCGGATCGAGCAAATCGGCACGCCCCGCGAAGTCTACCATTCTCCCTCCAATTCGTTTGTCTACCGCTTTCTCGGCCGGGCCAACCGCTTCGATGAACCGCTTGGCGGAGCGGGGCTGATCGATCCCGCAGAGCCAGGGGTCAGCTACATCCGGCCCCATGAACTGGAAGTGTCCCGGCAGCGAATCGGGGTGAACTGCCTGCAGGCGACTGTCCAGCACGTGTACGCAGTGGGGCCGATCGTCCGGCTCGACCTGAAAAAAACGGGTACAGATCTGTTTTTTGAAGTGGAATTGACGGACGAACGCTACCGGGAGCTGCAGGTACAGACGAATGAGACTGTATACGTCCGACCGCGGGAGGCGAAGGGATTCCCTGCGGAAAAAGCGCTGGTCAGCGCTGGTTCCCATATATCGGGATAATAGGTTTCGCGGCAGAGCCCTACGACGCAGAACGGAAATCGGGAGGGCGGCCGCAAAACGGATATTAAATTCAGACTATTGTAAATTATCTCTCCAAAATATACACTTTCATTAGGCAAAGGTCACGGTACCTGGCGAGAGCGGGTTGTTGCTGCCGCTTTAGCCATCGGGCTAAGTTGACAGGTGAAAGTGGGGATAGACTATGGAGATTCAAGCTGGGGACATATCTCTTGGGCTGCAAGGCCGCAGAGCTTTAGTCGTGGGGGCTGGGGGGATCGGCGAGGTTTGTGCCCGGGAATTGCTGCGCCAAGGAGCAAAGCTGGCCATCGCAGATATCAATCAAGACAGGTTGGATTCGCTTCCATTCAAGGAAGAAACATTTGCGTTGCAATGCGATATAACTGATCCCGCTAAATGTCGCCATCTGGTGGAAAAGGCGTACCACAAACTTGGAGGTCTCGATATCCTGATCCATCTGGCAGGCGCAAGCCGATCAGTGAATTTAGCGATGCCGAGTGGCAGGACATTATTGACGTCAATTTGTCCAGCGCATTTGCCCTTGGGCAAGCAGCCGGTGCATGGATGGGGAAACAAGGCTATGGCCGAATCGTTTTCTTTTCATCCGTCTCCGGAAATCTGGCCCACAAGCATCATGGACCATACGCAGCAAGCAAGGGGGGAATCAATCAGTTGATGAGAGTCATGGCGCATGAATGGGCCGACAGGGGGATTACCGTCAATGCCATCGCTCCTGGATATATCGAAACTCCTTTGACAAAGGATTACCTGGATCAGGCAAATACCCGCGAGAAGTTAAGTAAACTGGTTCCTTACGGCAGACTCGGGTCAGTTGAAGAGGTAGTCGGGCCTACCTTGTTCCTTTGTTCAGACTTGGCCAAATTTATTACCGGACATGTCCTTTATGTTGACGGAGGGAGAACGCTGGTATGAAAATCGCCTGCATTCACGCGACGACAACGGCGGTTGCGCCGATTGAGAATGCCTTCCGCGAAGCAGCGGCTGACGTCGAACTGCTTCATTTGATGGACACGGGATTGCTTGCTTTGATGGAGGAAAAGGGAGAGCTTACGCCGGATATCATTCGCCGGTTTTCCTTGCTGCTTAACTTGGCTGCAGAGTCGCGGGTGGATTGCATTCAGCTTACTTGTTCAGCTTTCAACAATGTGACGGCTGTCCTGCAACCACTTTACAGCGCGAAAATATTTCGTTCAGACGAGGCGATGCTCGATGAGGCGCTGTCTTATGAACGGATTGGTTTGGTCTCTACTGTGAGAGAAACTCCAATTGCCTTACTCAGCTACTTAAACGAAAAGAAACCTGATGTTCAGGTTGAATCGCTGGTGGAGCCGGGGCTGATTTACCTGCTCTTTCAGGGCAAGAAAGAAGAACATGACGAGCGGGTTCGCAAAATGGTTCATCAATTAGACGGGAAAGTGGATGTCATCGTCCTTTCTCAGTACAGTATGGAGCATCTCGCAGAGCAGCTTCAACCTTCTGTTCCCCTCTTAACGGCACCGAAAGCTTCAGTGAGAAGGTGCATGGCTTACTTGCAGCAACTGTCTAAATGAAATCTTGCATTTTTTAAAGGCAAGAGATATAATAATTTAATTGACTTAGCAAAATCTGTCCTTTTCACATATAAGCAATTCGTTTTTCATAGTTTTTGAGCCCAATTCACACTGGCGCGGTCTTCGGAGCCGCAAGGATGAAAGAGAGGCAGGGCTTTCATTGTTTTCGGTTTTCAAGAGCTTTATCGATTGTTTTAAAAGGCAATTTTGATTTTGTGCTAGATAGGTCATGCCAAAAGCGGGAGGAGCTGATCCTTCTGCTTTTTTAGTTGGTTGAAAAATCCCAATTACGTTCTCCACTTCCGTAGACCCAAGTGATATGATAGATGCATAAATTGCGAAAATTACGAAAACAAACGAGAGAGGTATGCAGACAGATGGGGTACTTATTGGGGATTGACGTCGGAACCTCCGGCGTGAAAACGTGTTTATTTCATCTCGACGGTCTGCTGGCTGCTGCAGCAAGTGCAGATTATCCACTGATGCAGCCGAAGCCGGGATGGGCGGAACAGCATCCGGATGACTGGTGGCAGGCAGTAAAGACTACCATCCAGGAGATCATGGGGAGAACGGGAATCCAGGCGACAGAAATTGCGGGAATCGGCCTCTCTGGTCAAATGCACGGTCTGGTGCTGCTTGATCAAGCGGGAAAAGTGCTGCGCCCTGCCATCATCTGGTGCGATCAGCGGACCCAACCGGAAGCAGAGTGGATGCGAAAAAAGCTGGGGCAAGAAGAGATCATTCGCTTGACAGCAAATCCGCCCCTGCCCAATTTTACGGCAACGAAATTGCTTTGGGTGAGGAAGCATGAGCCCCATCTCTATGAGAAGGTGGCAAAAGTACTGCTGCCCAAGGATTATATCCGCTACAAACTGACCGGAGAATTTGCCACCGAAGTCTCGGACGCTTCGGGAACGCTGTTGTTGGACGTTGCCGCCCGAAGGTGGTCCCGGGAAATGGCTCAATCCTTGGAGATCCGTCTGGAGTGGCTGCCCCGCGTTTACGAGTCGTATGAGATATCGGGCCGTATCAGCGGTATAGCGGCACAGGAGACAGGTTTGGCTGCAGGAATACCGGTTGCCGGCGGGGGCGGAGATCAGGCGGCGGGCGCCGTTGGCAATGGAATTGTCAAGAGCGGTATTGTCTCCGGTTCACTTGGCACATCAGGGGTGGTCTTCGCTTATACGGACGAGATTGTCACTGATGCGCAAGGGAGATTGCACAGTTTCTGCCATGCCGTTCCGGGCAAGTGGCATGTGATGGGGGTAACGCAAGCAGCGGGCGGCTCGCTTCAGTGGTTCCGCAACCAATTTGGCGCTTTGGAAACAAGCGTTGCGCCTTTTCTGCAGAAGGATCCCTACGAGTTCTTCTCCGAAGAGGCAAACCTTGCGCCGGCAGGAAGCGAAGGATTGCTGTTCCTTCCTTATTTAATGGGGGAACGTACGCCGCATTTGGATCCGGCTGCCAAAGGAGCCTTTGTCGGTATTACCGCACGCCATCAAAGGCAGCATTTTATTCGGGCGGTAATGGAAGGCGTAGCCTACAGTTTGCTGGACAGCATGGGATTGATGCGGGAACTCGGCATCGAGATTTCGCATCTGCGGGCGTCCGGGGGCGGTGCGCGCAGCCGGGTATGGCGACAAATTATGGCTGATATCTTTAACTGTGAAGTCCGAACGGTCGAAGCCAATGAAGGCCCCGCGTTCGGAGCGGCTCTGCTCGCAGGGGTCGGAACAGGTGTCTTCAACAGCGTAGAAGAAGCTTGCGCGGCTGCAATCCGCACGGCAGATCAACTGCACCCGGTCCCCGCCCACGTATCGGTCTACCAATACTACTACCCGGTCTACCGCAAGCTGTACGGCGATTTGAAAGAGAGTTTTGGACTTTTGCACGCACTTGTGGGGAAAGGCGAATAAACAAAACAGGGCCGATGCATTCACCGCATCTGCCCTGTTTTTTGCTGGCAGCTTACTGCTTCTCCCGCACGCTTCCGTCCGGCTCGATGCGGACGTTCGTCGATATCGATTCGATGCGCTGCAGCAGCGCGGCCCCATCCTGCTCGTTCATCGGCACCGCCCGGCCGAGCTCAGCGTAGTAGGGCAGCATCTTCAGCTCGCATGCTCCCGCATTCGTGCACTTCGCTTGCAGCACCATCGTCTCCCACGTCTTTGGCACCGTGGCGCGGGTGAAAATAAAATTGCCCAAACTGTACGCAATCCATTTATTCTTGTAAGATTCAAATCCTTGCAGTACATGCGGGTGTCCGCCGACGATGAGATCGGCGCCGGCATCGATATAGGCGCGGGCCAACTCCTTCTGATAATCGACCGGAAAATCGACCCGTTCCTTGCCCCAGTGCGCGATGACGATGACGAGGTCCGCCTGTTCTTTGGCCCCGCGAATCGCTTGTACGGCGCGCGCCGGGTCGTAAGTGGCAGCAACGCCGGGCTTGTTTTTGCCTGCGTACCAGCTGACCTCCGGAACGATGCGGCTGAACCCGAGGAAAGCCAGCTTGATGCCGCCTCGTTCCACGTATACGGGTGCGTACGCCCGGTCGATATCGGCACCGGCGCCGACGTATTCGATCTCGTTCTCTTGAAGCACGGCAAACGTGTCCAGCAAGCCTTCCACACCTTGGTCCATGGAGTGGTTGTTCGCCAGGTTGACGAGATCGACGCCCGCCGCTTTCAGGGCCGGGATCGCTTCCGGCGGCGATTTGTACACGAAATCCTTGTCTTGGGCGGGCACCCCGCGTTTGGTCACAGGTGTTTCCAGGTTGGCGACCGTATAGTCATCCTGCCCGAGCAGCGAGCTCACATGGGTATATGGATAGTCGTAGCCGTTTTCTTTCAGCATCCGTTCTACATGTCCGGAAAAGATCACGTCCCCGACGAAGGTCAAGTTGACTGCAGGATCTTCGCTGTCCGGTTCAGCTGTATGCTTTGCGGGCTGCCCGCTATCGTCCGGCTGAAATAGACGAGCAATGGCGGTAAACGCATCCTGAGCTTGGAGCAAAAAGCCCGCGGTCAAGAGAACCGCACCCAGCAGCATAATTTGCGGCAGCAGGTACGAACTCCGTCTGCGCCGCCTCCGTTTCCGCTCCAGTTTTACCCGTTCCGTTCTGGTCTGATTCATGGCTCTCCCCCATTTTGCTCTTGCTTCCATTTTACCAGAAAAGACGTCTGCCGGTTACCCGTTCATTCGGTTGAGGCGGGTACTATCGTCCGGACACTTGTTCATAAAATGTACGACAGGGCAGATGCCAAACGAGGCACCTGCCCTTTTAAAAGGTCAGCTGGTTGAGAAAAGCCTTTGGCGTGCAGCCGACGATCCGCTTAAAGTGGCGGGAAAAGTGGCTCTGGTCGGCAAACCCTGTCAGGGCCGCGATCTCGCTGAGCGAATGCTTGCCGCGGATTAGGTAATCCTTGGCCCGCTGGACTCTGAGGTGAATCAGATACTGGTGCGGGGAAAAACCCGTTGACCGCTTGAACAAACGAACGAGATGGGGCGGCGATACATTGGCGGCCTGCGCCAGCTCCGAGAGGGAGATATCCCGGTCCAGATGGGCGTTCATGTAGTCGAATACATCGGCAAACTGGAAATGGGTCAGATGCTCCGGCGCCAAAACCTGTTTGGGACTATTCTCCGCATAATGGCGCAGCAAATGAATCGCCAGGATGTTTGCAAGCGAATCTGCGAACTGTGCACCGCCCGGATTTCCGTGAAGTTCGTCTGCCAACCAGGAGCCTATCTGCAGCAGTTTGGGGTCGCGAAACCGGATTTCCTGGGAAAGCTTCTCGGAGCCGGCAGGAAAACTCCCGGATTGAGCGGCTGTCTGTCGCAAAAAATCAGGGGTGAGTTCCAACCACATAAAGGAAAAGGTGTCCTCCGGGCAAAAGGTAAACGCTGTTCCGGCTGGAAGCAGGTAGGTGTCCCCGGACTTGACCCAGCCCGTGCAGCGCTGACTGCCGTCCTGTTCCGTCACTCGCACCGGAGCGGGGCTTTTATGGATCAGAATGCGGTGCTTGCCGGCGGCCGGGCAGCAGAGCTTTTGCGGGGGGACGCCGTTGTATACGGAGAAATCGAGGTGGCTCCAGCCGAGATGTTTGCTGTTCATCACCATTTCTGCCTGACTGACCATCAAATCGCCCATCGTCTCTGCCTCCCTTGCGCTTTTATTTCCCATATCCGGCCAAAAAAGAGGCGCATTTTGTTCAAAAGGAAGCGCCGTTCGTTCAATCGATTGCTCCTCTCTGCATTATATACTCATACATGAAAGTGATGAAATACAAGAGGTGACCTATGCGATGGCAGAACGAACCATCCGTCAGCTGGGAGACCCGGTTCTCCGAAGGGTTTGCAAACCGATTTCCGAAATCACGCCCAACGTGAATAAATTGCTTGACGATCTGGTCGACACGCTGTATGCGGCACCGGATCGGGCCGGATTGGCAGCGCCGCAGGTGGGCATCCCCAAAAGGATAGCGGTGCTGGACGTGGGAGACGGGCTGATCGAGTTGATCAATCCGGTCATTGTGAAGCAGAAAGGCTCCCAAACCGGAGCGGAGGCCTGTCTCTCGATCCCCGGAGCTGCCGGGATCGTCAAAAGGGCAGAGTACGTTGCGGTCAAAACGCTGAACCGGGCAGGCGAGGAAATCATGATCGAAGGAAAAGGGTCTCTTGCCGTATGCCTGCAGCACGAGATCGACCATCTGGACGGGATTTTGTATATTGACCACGTCAAACCAGGAGATCTCTTCCATCAGCAGACAAGGCAGCCGATCGATGTCTTGAAGATGATCCAAATCTCCAGGTCTGGCCGGAATCCCTGACTCTGGCGAAAATCTGCCGTGCGGAAAAGGATTTTCCCGAAATACGTGGAAGTGTGATGCATGACAGAATTTTCAAAAACGGGGAGGGTGTGGAGCCGTGGAGCAGGCAAGCTTTGGCATCGCGGAAGAAACCTGTCGTGCACATCGAATTGTGGTCAGTGGCGAAGGGGAGGGAGCCGTACTGGCGACCACCGTGCCGCTAAGCTTTTGGGGAGGACTTAACCCGCATACAGGCGAGATCGTCGACGGCCACCACCCGCTATGCGGCTCCCATGTGTCCGGACGAGTGCTGGTCATGCCGCTCGGGCGCGGCTCCAGCAGTGCGAGCGGGGTTTTGCTGGAGGCGATTGTCAATGAGCGGGCTCCCAGTGCCATTCTGCTGTCGAAGGTGGATGAAATCATTGCCCTGGGGGCGATCGCAGCCCAAGAGATTTTTGCCAGGCACATCCCGCTGCTGGTCCTCGATGCCGATACCTTCGAAAAAGCTCTAAGGGCCGCGTATGCCAAGGTAAAAGCCGATGGCAGCGTGATCCTGCAGCAGCAATCCCTGTCTTCAGCGGATATGATGGGCGACTTGCAGCTGTCAGAGCGCGATCGAAGCTTGCTGGCCGGAGCTGAAGGCCCGGCGCGGCAAACAGCAATGCGAATCCTCGTCAGAATGGCCGAACTGCAAGGGGCGCCGTGTTTTCTTGACATCCAAAAGGCACATATCGACGGCTGCATCTACACCGGGGAAGCAAGCCTGCACTTTGCGGAATTACTGGCCGATCTTGGGGGGCAGGTATGCGTGCCGACGACGATGAATGCGATTTCCATCGATCAAAGGCGCTGGAGAGAGCTTGGCGTCGACCCGGACTGGGCGGCGATGGCCGATCGGCTGGCCCAGGCGTACGTCCGGATGGGGGCAAAACCGACATTTACCTGCGCTCCCTACCAACTGCCAGGCAGCCCCGTTTTTGGCGAACAGATCGCCTGGGCGGAATCCAATGCCGTGGTATTCGCCAACAGCGTTTTGGGTGCCAGAACCAATCGCTACGGGGATTTGATGGATATCTGCGCGGCACTGACCGGCCGGGTACCGTACGCCGGATACCATTTGGATGAAAATCGCCGGGGAACCGTCCTGGTAGAACTGCCCGACCTCGGCCCGGTCGATTCATCGTTTTATCCTGTACTCGGCTATCTCATCGGGGGCCGGGTCGATACGGGTGTGCCGGTCATCGCCGGGCTGACCGGCAAGCCTACCCCGGACGATCTGAAAATGCTCGGCGCGGCGGCCGCCACATCCGGGGCCGTCGCTCTGTTTCACGTCGTCGGAGTAACGCCAGAGGCTGCTTCGCTGGAAGAGGCGTTTGGCGGAGCTGAGCCGCAAGAGGTGTGGAAGGTCACCCGTGACGAGCTTGCCGATGCTTGGCGGCGATTATCGACCGCCCGCTCCGGGCAGATTGAGCTGGTCGCCCTGGGCAATCCGCATTTTTCCTCGGACGAGTTTCGCCAGTTGGCCGAACTGACGAAAAACAAGCGAAAACACAGCGATGTCGAAGTCCTGATCACGACGAGCCGACACGTCCATGAGGAAGCGATGAGGTCCAGTGCGGCAGAGGAGATTGAGCGCTTTGGCGCACGGGTGATTACCGACACCTGCTTCTGCATGCTTCAAGCGCCGGTCATTCCTGAACAGGCCCGGACGTTGATGACAAACTCCGCCAAATACGCCCATTATGCGCCGGGACTGGTAGGCCGCGATATTTACTTCGCAAGTTTGGCTGATTGCGTCCAGTCAGCCGTCGCCGGACAACCTGTCATCTCGCAGCCTTCCTGGCTGGCCTGAATTGACAAACAGCAAAGCTCCCTGTCGCGGTCGGACAGGGAGCTTTGCCTGCTTTCTGCTCGGCTCGGTTTTTAATAGGATCCCCGGATCTGTTTCTTTTTTCGCCAGTTGTGACCCCAGCACTCCGTCAAAATCTTTCTCGCTGCAAATACGGCGATATGCACGTGATCCAATTTGGGAGCTACTTCGACGACATCAAAGCCGATGACCGGAAGTTCAAACAACCCGTAGAGCAAATCCAGCAATTCCCGGCTGTCCAAGCCGCCAAATTGAGGCGTGCCTGTCCCCGGGGCGTAGGCGGGGTCGAGCGAGTCGATGTCAACCGTAATGTAGATGTGATCAAACTAGTCCATTTTTTCCTTGATGGCAGCCAGGGTTTTGGCGACGCCATTGCGGCGGACGTCCATAGCCCCGATGATGTTCATCTTATGCTGGCGGATAAACTCCAGCTCTTCCAATTCGGCCGAGCGGATGCCGACAAAAAAGATGCTTTCCGTGTCGCTGACGTGTTTGAGTTCCAGCGCCCTTCTTTCGGTAGAGCCGTGGGAGAGAGGATCGCCGCCCATCTCGTTACACAAATCGAAGCGGGCGTCGATGTGGATAATCCCGAACGGTTTTTCGACAGCCCGGTCGATCCCTTTTATATTTTCCCATCTTTCCGTTGTCGGGTGGATGGTATAGGTTATCTGGCGGATGGCCCGCGGTCCCTGCGCGGCTCCGGAGCGAAAGCTTACGCCTCCATCGTTAGGAATTCCGAATACAGCGACATCGGCATCTTCAAGCGCAATGCCGGGACGATTCAGGCCTGCCCAGATCGAACTCTCGCGGATCATATCTTCTACCCGTTTCACGTAAGCATCCCTCAGGTGAATGAATATTTCCTATTTACAGGCAGCTTCTGTCCGTGCTGCGTAAAACCCTTTTTTTGCGGGAGGATATGCATGCTTGCGGGATCCCGTTTTGCTTATTTTATATTTTTAAATACGCTGCGGATCACCTCAAGGGAGTCTTCAGCCCTGGTAAGCCGATAGGCCTTGCGTATCGCTTGATGGGCGGCTTGCAGCGTTTTTTCGCTTTTGCTTTTGCGATATTCCGTCACATAACCCTTGAAGCGCGGATCCTCGATCACATCTTCTTTCCAATTGTAGAGCCGGGGTTTCAGGAGCTCTGTTCTGACTTCACTGATCAGCGACAGTACATTCTTTTGCAAGAAAGCGATCAGTTCTTTTTCGGCCTTGTCTTTCGCCTGCAAAAATGCCTTGTCGCCAGTGTTAATGGAGGGGGAGTTGACCATTTTATAGTAAGGCTGACCGTTGATGCGCAGGAACCAGTTTACATCGGACTGGCTGTAGTCCGGCTTTTCGTGTAAATCAAACTGATAATATTGCCATCCTTCCCCGGTCCAGCGGCTGGGGAAGAAGAGGTAGAGGAAATCGAAGAGACTTGCCCTCTCTAAATCGACGAAGTTTTCGCCATAGGATAATACCCTCCCCTTTTCGTCCAACTGATACCCGGGCAGGCCTACCTCGACAGCCCAGCGCAAAGCGATATCATCCGTATTGGCAACCGCCTTTCGCTTCTGGTAAGGAACCTCGTTTTGAAACATGCGATACAGGACATGAGCGACCAGCGTCTTGGTCAGCTCCGCTTCCGGATCTTCCGCCTCCTCTTTTAAAACAAACCCCTGATCGATGAGTGCCTGGATCCGCGCTTCGGCTTCAATATCGATGCGCTTTCTCATCGCTTCTCTTTTCTTCCCTTCGTCGGCAATCGAAGCGATCTGTTCTTCGAGTCCTTTTGGATCATACCCTTCCGGGTAGTGCGGAGAAAGCACGCCGATAAAGTGGAAGAGTGCCAGGAAAAAGGAGCGTTTCGAGTTTTCGTGATAATAGACGACGGCAGGTCTCGTATAGACGCTTTCCCCATAAATATCTTCCAAATTGTATGTCAGCTGATTTTTTTGGAATTCCTCCGCCGGGATTGCATTTTTTGCTTTGATCGTCGCTTTTGTCGCCTGTGCCAGCCCGTACCATTGCAGGTAAACATACTCCTGGTAATCGTATCTGTCCGGTGCCTTGTAGGAAACTTTGCTGTTTATGCTGGCCGTTTTGGCAGAAGCGGGATATCCTTGCAGGACGGTCAAGGTGATCAGCAGGGACAATGCAAGGAGAACCATTTGGTAACCCGTTTTCTTCACCGCATTCCCTCCTCGTCTTTCTCTTATCATGGTAGACGTAGCCATTCGGAAAACGTTGCGGGTCAAAGTGGCCCCAACGTTTTTTTGTGCAGCCTGACCCCCTTAGGCGAGATTTGTATTGAAAAATAAGAATTGACTGAATATAATATAAATTAACATAAAGAAAGGTACATTGTACCGATTATAGGTACAATCTCGGTCTAGAGGTGATGCTTCCTGATTTTAAAAACTCTGGACAGCGCTCTTGAATTGCTGAAAAGCTTTACACGGGAAAATCCCGTATGGGGCGTTCGCGAACTTTCCAAAGAATTGGGGATGAGCCACTCTGTCGTTTACCGGATCCTTGCCACATTTGAAAAGCAGGGTTTCCTGGTTAAAGATGAGCAAACCAAGAAATAGCAAATCGTCCAAGGTGTGACGGCCGCTCACGGCGCCGGCTACGAGTTCAAGTACCGAAACGGCTATCGTCCCGTCTACAACGACGAAGAAATCACCCGGAAGCTGGAGGAGGTCGCGCGCGAGGAATTTGGCGACGAGGCCGTGGTCCACCTGAAACCAAGCATGGGCGGCGAGGATTTTTCCGCCTTTCTGCAGAAGGCGCCCGGCTCGTTCTTTAATATCGGGGCCGGGAATCGGGAAAAAGGGATCGTGTATCCCCACCACCATCCGCGTTTTGACCTGGATGAGGATTCGTTTGAAATTGCCGTCAGGATGTTCGTGAAATCAGCGTTGAAGCTGCTCGATGTTCGCGTGGACAACAGGCGGTAAACGGCAGGTCATGTGCCCTCTCAGATGTGAGAGGGTGCTTCTCTTTTTTCTGTGGTTCCGATGGGATTGTGCTATAATAAGTCAATCAATTAAGAATATTCAGCTGCAAGGGAGTAGAGAGACCATGAGATCCCGACGTATCGGAAAATGGTATTTTGGCTGGAATATTGTCGTTGTATCCTCGATTATTACGTTGTTGACGGTGGGGACGCGGCTGGGAATCGGGCCGTTTTTGAAGCCGATGGCAGAGGATTTGCAGATCAGCCGCACCATGCTGTCTGCCATTGTGGCTGTCAGCATGCTGGTATACGGGATCGGCATGCCTGTGGCGGGGAGGCTGCTCGAGTACTTCAGCACCCGCTCCGTGCTGCTGATGGGAGTGGGCATGGTGGCTGTATCGATTGTCTGGACCGTGGTGACGAATGATCCCGTCAACTTCCTGCTGGCTTACGGGATCCTGCTTTCACTGGGGCTATCCTTTACCAGCCCGGTCGTGTTGACGCCTGTTACCAGCCGTTGGTTTACGCGCCGGCGCGGCCAGGCGCTGTTCTATCTCGCGACCGGATCGATGGCCGGGATCGCGGTGATGACGCCGCTGTTTACCTTGATGATCCAGATGACAAATTGGCGGCAGACCCTTCTTTGGCTGGCAATCCTGTTCGTCGCGATGATCGTGCCTGCGGCGGTCTTTGTGATCCGCGATCAGCCGCCGGCGGGGACGGATGAAGGGACCGAGCAGGGGGAGCCTGGCCCGAGCCGGCCGCCGATGGCGGAAAGAGCACTTTACACCTGGACGGAAGCGTTAAAAACCCGCCCGTTTTGGCAGATTTGCATCGGGCTGTTTGCCTGCGGGTTCAGCATGAATTTATTGGGATCGCATGGCGTGCCGATGCTGACAGACCACGGTTTTGCGGAGGTTTCGGCCTCGTTTGGCATCGGGTTGATCGGGATCGTCGCCATGTTCAGCACCGTTTTGCTGGGCGTCATCTCCGACCGGATTCCCCGAAAAAACATGCTTTCCTTAATCTATCTGATTCGCGGACTGGGCTTCCTCTCGTTGGTGCTGGTCATGACCAATTGGCAGCTCTTTCTCGTCTCGGCGATTGGCGGATTCGTCTGGGCAGGCAGCACTGCACTCTCATCCGCCATCCTGGGCGATTTATACGGCGTCCGCCATTTGGGGGTATTATACGGCCTGGGGTACTTTGGCCACCAGATCGGCGGAGCGCTGGGCTCTTTTCTGGGCGGGTGGGGGTTTGAAACGTTTGGGACACACCTGTACGCCTTCGGGACGGCCGCGGCTGTACTGGTGCTGGCCAGCGTCGTTTCCTTCCGGCTGCCCCTGCGACTGGAATGGAAGCGGGCTGTCGAAGCCTGACTGACTCATCCGCTGA
This sequence comes from Brevibacillus sp. B_LB10_24, assembly GCF_046036945.1. Classification (NCBI taxonomy): domain Bacteria; kingdom Bacillati; phylum Bacillota; class Bacilli; order Caryophanales; family Paenibacillaceae; genus Brevibacillus; species Brevibacillus sp. B_LB10_24. The sequence goes on from NZ_JBJQOQ010000039.1 coordinate 17,571, forward strand.
ATAAAAACCGACGACAGGCTGTTGACGTATTCAGTCAACAGCCTGTTGGCTTGCAGCAGCTTGCCTGTTGCTGCCCCGGCGGATAAGGTATAATATACGTATACAGGTATGGTCACACAAGAGAGGTGTTGGGAAGTGTACACGGAGGAAGTCAAAAACCGCCTGAAGCGGCTGGAGGGCCAGGTACGAGGGATTCTCCGCATGATGGAGGAAGAAAAACACTGCAAAGAGGTCGTCAGCCAATTGGCTGCGGTCCGCAATGCGGCAGATCGAGCGATCGCGACGATTGTAGCGGCCAACCTGGAGAAATGCATCGTCGAAGAGCGAGATGCAGGCGGAGATACGAGCAAACTGGTAAAAGAAGCGATCGAGCTTTTGGTAAAAAGCAGATAAATACAGTTTATTGCGCAATGGAGGTGGGAACAGGTGGAACCGACAACGGTTGTCTACATGATCGTCTATGTATTTTTAGCCATCCTGCTGTTTCGGATTTTGGCGCCGATCAAGGGCTTGAAAAAACTGACCCCGGTCGAATTTATCCAGCAGACGAAAGCAAGTCCGAACAAAATGGTGATCGACGTCCGCGAGCCGCACGAGTACAAGAGCGGCCATCTTGAGGGAGCGGTCAATATTCCCGTCTCCAAGCTGAAGTCGCAGCTCGGCGGGGTTCCCAAGGAGACGCGCATTTTCCTGTACTGCCGCAGCGGCATGCGCAGCAGGACGGCGGGCCGCATCTTTCTCAAGAACGGCTTCGCCGAGGTTGCGCACCTGCATGGCGGGATCCTCGGATGGGAAGGCAAGATTGTGAAGTGAAGCGGCAGTATAGTTATCAGGATTATTTGCATTGGTCAAATGAAGAGCGCTTCGAACTCATTGATGGTGTACCGTATAATATGTCACCGTCCCCTTCGAGAAAACACCAGCAAATCTTGGGAGAGTTGGTAACTGAGTTTACCTCTTACCTGCGTGGGAAACCTTGCGGGGCGTATGTTGCGCCGTTTGATGTCAGGCTTTTCGCTGAGGGAAAGACAGACGACGAGATTCTGAATGTCGTACAGCCTGATATCAGTGTGATTTGCGATCCAAATAAACTGGATGACAAAGGATGTAAGGGGAGTCCCGACCTCATTATTGAAATTCTCTCACCATCGACAGGTAAAATAGATCGTTGGGTGAAATATAAGCTGTATGAACGGGCAGGAGTTAAAGAGTACTGGCTTGTTGAACCAACCAACAGTACAATTGAGGTTTTCATCTTGAATCAGGATGGGCATTTTGAATTGAACGGGGTTTTTGGAAAAGAGGACAAAGTAACAGTTGGCCTTTTTGATCACCTCATCATTGATTTGGAAATCATCTTCAAGGAATAAAAATGTTCGAATGAACCTTTTCATGCGCTTGGGAAGGTTTAGCAGGACTTTTTCGGATAAGATTCAAGTTTCCATAAGCAGCGTTAAAACAGGTGGGGCTAAAATCCCCACCTGTTTTCCTTAAACACTCATTTCGCTTTCGCCACATGAAGCTGTTCGTACTGCTGGTGCAAATCCTTCAGCGCCGCGGCCAGGGCGTTCGCCGCCTTTCCGCGGTAATGCACCTGCAGATGTCCAATCAGTTCATCCACCCCGTCTTGCAGGCAGAACCCCTTCAGGATCCTTCCGACGAAATCCCGGCCGTGTTCCGTCGCCAACGTGCATGAAGCATCGACAATAACGCCGTATTTCTTGTCAACTTCAACCGTGATCGTCAGGGAGTCAAAGATGCTTTTCGCCGCCATTCCCTGAGGAAGCCTGGCGTGGCCGGCGATGAAATACGTATTGAGAGACGCCATCGCGCTATCCCCCCTGCCATGGTTTGTTGACAAGAATATATCGAAGAACGGCTGATACGTCAATTCAAAATGTTCACTCTTCAAACGGCCAGGCGGGCAGCATCTTGCGCAGCGGTTTATCCACCCGGTAGCCGAGAGCGTATTCTCCTTGCATGATCGTGTGGATCTCCCGGGTGCCCTCGTAGATGACCGGCGCCTTGGCGTTGCGCAGGAAGCGTTCGACCGGGTACTCGTTGGAGTAGCCGTACGCGCCGTGGATTTGGACGGCGTCATTGGCCGCTTCGAAGGCGGCATCACAGGCGTACCACTTCGCCAGAGAGGTTTCCCTGGTGTTGCGCTTGCCCTGATTTTTCAGCCATCCGGCCCGGTAGACCAGCAGTCGGGAGATCTCCAGATTGGCCGTCATTTTGGCGATCATCTGCTGAACCAATTGGTGTTTGCCGATCTCCTTGCCAAACGTCTTCCGCTCGTGGCAGTACTTCAGGCTCGCCTCCAGGCTGGCGTTGATCAGGCCGCAAGCGCCCGCGCCGACGGTGAATCGGCCGTTGTCCAGCGCCGACATGGCGATTTTAAAACCTTCGCCCTCTTCGCCCAGCCGATTTTCTGCCGGTACACGGACGTCTTCGAGAAAGACCTCGCCGGTGTTTCCGGCGCGGATCCCCAGCTTGCCCTTGATCGCTTTGGTCGTAACGCCGGGGAAAGTGCGCTCCACGATAAAGCAGCTAATGCCGTGATGCCCCTTCTCTTTGTCTGTTTTGGCAAAGATCAGGAAGTTGTCGGCCACGTCGCACAGGGAGATCCAGGTCTTGGAGCCGTTCAGAATGTATTCGCTGCCTTCGCGCCTGGCTGTTGTCTGCATGGCGGCCACATCGGAACCGGCGTTCGGCTCGGTCAAGCCAAAAGCGGCCACTTTTTGCCCGCGCGCCTGGGGAACCAGGTACTTTTCCTTTTGAAATTCGTCTCCCCACTGCAGGATCGTCATGCTGTTCAATCCGGTATGAACGGACACCGCTGTGCGAAACGCCGTATCGCCCCTCTCCAGCTCTTCGCAGACGATGGCCAGCGTATTGTAGTCCATGCCGGAGCCGCCGTACTTTTCCGGAATGCATACGCCCATCAGGTCCAGCTCGGCCAGCCGTTTTAAAATCGACGTTTCAAAGTGGCCTTTGGCGTCCCACTCTTGAATATGCGGGTTGATTTCCCGGTCTACGAAGGTGCGGACCATCTTCCGGACGGCTTCTTGTTCTTCCGTCAGAGCAAAATTCATCATTGGAACATTCCTCCCTTATATCGCTTTTTCTTGTTTCATCGCTTCGATTTCTTGCCTGGAGTAACCCATCTCAGACAAAATCTCCTCGGTGTGCTCTCCGTAGAGCGGCGGATGCCGCCTCATGTCCACCGGGGTTCTGGACAGCTTGAGCGGGCTTCCGACCAACCTGATCGTGCCGGCGGTAGGATGGGCCATTTCGCGCACCATCTCGCGGGCGTGCACCTGCGGGTCGGCAAATACGGCTTCGAGGTCGTTGATCGGCCCGTTGGGGATGCCGGCCTCTTTGAACCGCTGCTGCCATTCGCTTGCCGGTCTGGTCCGCATCGCCTGGCAGATGATCTCCAGAAGCTCTTCCTTGTGTGTCAGGCGGCTCGGGTTGGTGGCGAATTTTTCGTCTGCGGCCAGTTCGGGCAATCCCAGCGCTGCTGCGAATTTTTCAAACTGCTTGTCGTTTCCGACGGCCACCACCATCTCCCGGTCCAGCGTGGGGAAGACTTGATAGGGCACGATGTTGGGATGCTGGTTGCCCAACCGCTGCGGGATGCTGCCGGAGACGAGGTAATTGCTGGCGACGTTGACCAGCGCGGAAATCTGGGAGTCAAACAAGGAGATGTCGATTTGCTGCCCCTCGCCGGAGCGGTCGCGTTCGTGCAGGGCGGCCAAAATTCCGATTGCCGTGTACAGACCGGTCAGGACGTCGGCGATGGCCACCCCGACTTTCAGCGGGCCGGACTGCTGATCGCCGGTGATGCTCATGAGCCCGCTCATCGCCTGGACGATGTAGTCGTATCCCGGTTCGTCCTTGTAAGGGCCGCTCAAGCCAAAGCCCGTGATCGAGGCGAGGATGATCCGGGGATTGCGTTCACGGAGCACATCATATCCCAGCCCCAGCTTATCCAGAGTGCCCGTCTTGAAGTTCTGCACGACGACGTCGGCACCGGCGGCCAGTTTTTTAAAAACCTCTTTTCCCTTGCCCGACTTCAGATTGAGCGTGATGGCCCGTTTGTTCCGGTTTGCGCAGAGGTAGTAGGCACTTTCGCCTCCTGCAAACGGAGGCCCCCATGCGCGGGTGTCATCCTTTGCCGCAGTGCTTTCCACTTTGATGACTTCCGCCCCCAGATCAGCCAAAATCATCGTGCAGAAAGGCCCAGCCAGCACCCTCGATACATCCAGGATCGTGATGCCCTGCAAAGCACCGGTCACAATATTCTCCCTCCTTTTTTGCCCGTGAACATAAAGAAGCCAGCCAAACCACAAAAAATCATTGCAGTTCAACTGGCTTTCGTTCGTGGAATGTCTTCCGGTAAGAAGATCAGACGAAGTGAAGGCAGTATCAGTATCAAGCTGTCGAGCAAAACCGGTTCAGAGTGGCAGAGAGGTTTTGTGCGGCTCTCTGTCCGTGAACCACCTATATTATTTCATTATTCAAAAAAGGTTGTCAATAGGGAGTGAAGGCTGTTTCTCAAGGACGCTTTTCGCCAAAGAAGAACATTTCGATAAAACTATTTTTAGTGAAAAAACAAGCTGTTTTTTTTCTTTACATTTATCTGACTGTTTCTTATACTATAGTAGTATACAGTACCTAGTATCCTGTATACAGGAAAAAGAGAGGGGGGATATGATGCTTAAAAAGCTGGCCCAGCCTGAGACATTGGCAGACCGAGCGTATAAAGAGATAAAAAAGGCGATCCTGCAGAGTCAGTTCTTGCCTGGGGACTTGCTGCCGGAAGAATCTATCGCTTCCATGCTCGGCATTAGTCGAACGCCGCTGCGCAAAGCGGTTACTCGACTGGCCTATGAGGGATTGGTAGAACTTGAGACCGGGAAGATCGCCAGAGTAGCGAGTTTTACATCCCAAGATATGGAGAATTTTCTCAGGCTGCGAGAACTGCTTGAAGGTTTCTCAGCAGAGCAAGCCGTGCCTTTTGTCACCGCTGAATTTATCGATGCGCTGAAACAGAATGCAGAGGCACAAAAGGTGGCGATTGAAAGCAAGGACTTTTACGCCTATATCGAACTGGATGCCCAGTTTCACGTCATGATCGCCGAAATGACGCAAAACGCAAAATTGAAGGACTTTATTGAGCAGATCAACAACCATCTTCACCGGTACCTCATCCTGTCCGGCACTCTGGAAAACAGTGCTGACAAGGCGCTGCTAGAACACCACGAGATCGTCAAGGCCCTTCAAGACCGCGACGTCAGCTTGGCAGGTGCAGCAATGAGAAAACACATAAGGAACGTCGAAATCAGAACAAAACAAGGTTCAGGGGGGAGTCATCCATGAAAAAGTTGTTAGCGATCTTGTGCGCTGCCACGATGATGCTGGTCACCGCCTGCGGCGGCAAGGGCGGCACGGAGGCAGGGGCATCCTCGGGTGCAGATGCAGGCAAATCAGACGGAAAAGAGTACACGCTGCGGATTGCCTATCTCGTTCCGGAAGAGCAATCCACACATATTGCAGCGGTAAAGTTTAAAGAGACGGTCGAAGAAAAATCCCAAGGAAGAATCAAGGTCCAGCTGTATCCGAACGGTTCGCTGTTCCCTTCCGACCGCGAGGCGATTGAGGCTGTCCAGCTCGGAAACGTCGAGATGACCATTCCTGCGGTCGCTCCGCTCGCCGGCTTCAACAAGCAGTTCATGGTGCTGGATTTGCCGTTTTTGTTCAAGACAAAAGAAGCCGCGTACAAAGCGCTTGACGGCGACGTAGGAAAGCAGCTCCTGACAGGTTTGGAGAAAAACGGTTTCAAAGGACTGGTCTTTGCCGAAAACGGCTTCCGCCACATGTCCAACAACAAAGGGCCGATCAACTCCCCAGCCGATCTGAAAGGGCAAAAATTCAGAACGCTGGAAAGCCCGGTTCACACCGCTGCCTTTAACGCATTTGGCGCAAACGCATCGCCATTCGCTTTTGGCGAGCTCTACACTGCTCTCCAGCAAAAGGTGTATGACGCCATGGAGTGCCCGATCTCGCTCTACTACACCAACAAGTTCTACGAGGTGCAAAAGTATCTGACCTTGAGCGGACACGTTTACCAGGCAACGGCTCTGCTGGCAAACCTCGACTGGTACAATTCGCTTCCGGACGATCTGAAAAAGGTCATCGACGACGCGAGCGTGGAGTACCGCGATTACCAAAGACAATTGGCCACCCAGCAAGACGATGAGTTCCTTGGCAAGCTGAAAGAAGCAGGCATGCAGGTCAACGAACTGACGTCAGAGCAGAAGGATGCGTTCATTGAAGCGTCCAAGAGCGTATACGATCAATTTGCCGGCGATATTGGCCAAGACTTGATCGACGCTGCCAGAAAAGCGAACGAATAGTAGCATAATTACAGCCATTCCTTATGTTCTGCCAGATTGATGGGCAGGACATAAGGAATCGATTTTCTACTGACTGGGAAAAGGAAGTGAAACGCGTGTCACTCAAAAAGCTGCTGGACGAAAGGCTGGAAGAAGTTTTTCTCGTTTTGACGATGGTCGCCATGGTCGTGCTGATTTTTGCGCAGGTCCTCTGTCGTTATGTCTTCGAATCCTCTTTATCCTGGTCAGAAGAATTGGCGAGGTACATTCACATTTGGCAGATCTGGATCGGAGCCAGTTTTGCCGTTCGCAAGCGCGAACACATCAAGGTAGAAGCGTTTAAAAATCTGTTTAACGAAACAGGTAGAAAATGTATCGATTTTATTGCCATTATCCTCTGGTTTTGTCTTGCTGTTTTCCTGGCGGTTGCCGGTACAAGCCTGGTGACGACGATCTTGTCAAAAGGTCAGAGTTCCCCCGCAATGCAGCTTCCGATGTGGTTGGTCTATTCTGCCATTCCGCTAGGCGGATTGCTGATGTCGATCAGGCTGATACAACAATTGTATTTCTTGTTTAAACCAGAAAAACAATAGCGTTTGATGGGAAAGGGGGAACCAAAACGTGACCGTTCTTACATTATTCGGAAGTCTGTTCCTGTTCATTATCTTGAATATTCCGGTTGCCATCGCCCTTGGGCTGGCCGCGCTGATAACGATTTTCTTTACGACTGACCTGCCTTTGGGCATAATCACGCAAAAAGCGTTCACCTCGCTTGACTCTTTTCCGCTCATGGCCATCCCGTTCTTCATGCTGGCCGGCATCCTGATGGGAAAAGGCGGCGTCTCCAAACGCCTGCTTGATCTCGCCACGGTGCTCGTCGGATGGATGGTCGGCGGGCTGGCGATGGTGACGGTCGTCTCCTGCATGTTCTTTGCAGCCATCTCCGGTTCGGGTCCGGCTACAGTAGCTGCGATTGGGTCGTTTATGATCCCGGAAATGCGTGGGAAGAACTACGGCTCCGGATTTGCGGCGGCATTGACGGCCGCGGCCGGTTCGATTGGCGTCATCATTCCGCCGAGCATTCCGTTCGTCCTCTACGGGGTCGTCGCCGGTGTATCCGTCGGCAGCATGTTCCTCGCAGGGGTCATCCCGGGGATCGTCATCGGGATCGGCCTGATGATCGTCTCCTATGCGATCGCCAAGAAGCGCAACTACGTAGCGGCTTCCACGGAAAAGGTTACATTTATGCGCGTTCTCAGAGCCATTTACGACTCCAAATGGGCGCTGATGATCCCCGTGATCATTCTCGGGGGGATCTACGGCGGGATTTTCTCCCCGACCGAAGCGGCGGTCGTCGCTGTTGTCTACGCGATTATCATCGGGGTGTTTGTGCACCGCGAGCTGACCTGGAAAGACATCTACGATAGCATCGTCGAATCCGTAGTGATCAACGCCTCCACGATGATCATCATCGGGCTGTCGATATCGTTTGCCTACATCATGACACTGGAGCAGATTCCGCAAGCGATCGCCGATTTCATCACTTCGCTGTCCGACAGCAAATACGTCATCCTGCTGGTAATCAACATCTTCCTGTTGATCGTCGGGATGTTTATCGATACGATCTCGGCCCTGGTCGTACTGGCCCCGATCCTGCTGCCGATCGTGACCAAAGTAGGGGTCGACCCGGTGCACTTTGGCGTCATTTTGGTGGCAAACCTGGCGATCGGCTTCATTACTCCGCCGCTTGGCGTCAACTTGTTTGTTGCCTCCAGTGTGAGCAGAACGCAGCTGGAAAAAATTGTTATGGCGATTATGCCGTTTCTGTTCATGATGATTTTCACCCTGTTGGTGATCACATACATCCCGGCAATGTCCACCTGGCTGCCTTCAATCCTGCAAAAATAGGGGGATAGCAATGATCGTCTCGACTACAGATGAACTTTTGCCAAGACACGTACAACTGATTGTCGAAAAGACCGGAGAAGAGCCAGCAGTCTTTGCAAGCATCGAAGAGATACCCGAAGAAATAGCGAAACATACAGAAATTTTGTTAACTTATGGAAACGACCTGACGCGCGACAATATTCGGCTGTTTCAAAACGTACAGTGGATTCAACTGTTTAGCGCCGGTCTCGAGGATCTGCCGCTTCAAGATCTGCATGAACGGAGGATTCGCCTGTCGAATGCAGCAGGAATCCACATCAGGCCGATGAGTGAGTACGTGATTATGTGCATGCTCCACTTTGAGAAAGACATGGATCGCTACAACACGCTAAAACGGCAAAAAGTATACGACCGGACAAAGCTGGTAGGCGAACTGCTGGGACGCGAGGTGCTGATTTACGGAACAGGCGTCATCGGCCAAGCAGTCGCCAATCTGCTCAGCGTGTTCGGGACGATGGTGTTCGGCGTCAATACGAGCGGCAGGCCGGTCGAGCCGTTTCTTCAGACCTTCCGCATCGGCGAAGAGCTGGACAAGCTGCAAAAGGCGGATTACGTCATCTCGATTTTGCCGTCTACCCCGCAGACCAGCGGCCTTTTTTCGCCGGAACGCCTGGAATTGCTCAAACCGGATGCCGTGTTTATCAGCATCGGACGCGGAGACGTCGTCGATGAACATTACGTGGCGAAAATGCTAGCCGCGGGCAGGTTGAAAGGGGCGGCCTTTGACGTGTTTCAGCAGGAGCCGCTCCCCGAATCCAGCCCGCTTTGGGAATGCGCCAATCTGATCCTGACGCCGCATATGTCGGCAAAGTCGATCTATTACGTCGATCGCTGTGTCGATATCTTTATCGAAAATTTGCTCTCGTACCGCAAAGATAGACCGATGAAGAACCTGGTAGAGGCGCTGAGAGGATACTAGAAATTACAGTCAGGAGGCAATACAGTGTATCTCGAAATAAAGGACTGCTCATTGTTTGAACAGGTGGAGAAGCTGACGACTGCTCTGGTTCAGACACTGAGTATCAACGGCACGAGCGGTGAAGTAGAGATCGCCGATAAAGTCGAAGCCATTTTGCGAACCTTTCCTTACTTTCAAAAGCATCCGGATCGGGTCTGGACGCAGTTCCTGCCGGACGACCAGCTGGGCCGGAAAAACGTGTTTGCCCGGGTAAAAGGCAGGGGAAATGCCAAGAAAACCGTTATTTTCCACAGCCATATCGATACGGTAGGGATCGAAGATTACGGTCAGCAGGAGAGCATCGCGAATCATCCCGAGGAGCTGCTGCATTTTTTTAAACAGTGGGATGGGAATAAAGAAGTCCGGGAGCACGCATTATCCGGCGACTGGATGTTTGGCCGCGGAGCCGTCGACATGAAGAGCGGGGTCGCCGTCCATCTGGTCAATGTCCTGTACTTCAGCGAACATCGCGATGAATGGGACGGCGAGATCATCTTTATGGCCAACCCGGTTGAGGAAAATCAGCATACAGGCGTGATTGCCTCTGTGGACGAGCTCTTGCGTCTGCGGCAGGAAGAGCAGCTGGAGTACGTCGTGGCCATCAACAATGACTACATTTCTCCGCTCTACCCGGGAGATCCCAGGAAGTACATCTATACCGGGGCTGGCGGCAAGCTGCTGCCGTGTTTTTACGTCTACGGCAGAGAAACGCACGTGGGACAGACGCTGTTCGGGCTGGATCCGACACTCGTCACCTCTGAGCTCAACAGGCTGATCAACAACAACATGGAGCTTACAGAGCAGGTGGAGGGAGAGATGATGACGCCCCCGTCCGCCTTGTACCAGCGGGATACCAAGGCGTTCTACAACGTGCAGACAGCGGTGACAAGCCATCTTTACTTTAACCTGATGGTCTTGGAGGCGTCGCCGAAAGAGGTCATGAGCAAGCTGAAAAAGGTGGCGGCCGCTGCAGCGGAAAATATCAGAAACTACTACGAGGCACAGTACCGCACCTTTGCCCGGGTCAACGCCTTTCCGGAGGAGGGGCCGGACTGGGAGCTGGAGGTGTACACCTACGAGGAGTATTGCCGGATGCTGGGCGAACAGGGCGTTGACGTCAGAGCCGTTACGGCCCGGGTCGCAGCCGAGCATCAGGGGATGGAGCTTCGCGAGCTCTGCTTCGAGATTGTCGATACGCTGCGGAAGCTGGATCGCAGCGGCAAACCGTCCATCGTGATATTCTTTGCCCCGCCGTACTGCCCTCACAACTACCTGAAAGGGGACAGCGCCAGAGACGAGGAAGTGCTTCACGTCATTTCCGATGTCATCGCCCGGTGGGAAGGCAAGACCGGAGAGAGCTTTGCGGTCAAACGCTTCTTCCCGTACCTGACGGACAGCAGCTACCTGTCTTTGCACGATACGGACGAAGAAGTAGCTTCGCTCATCGACAACTTCCCGGAGTGGGACAAAATCTATCCGGTGCCGGTGAAGAAAATCAGGGATCTGAATGTGCCGGCCATCAATGTCGGGGTATTCGGACTGGATGCCCACCGCTGGACCGAGCGGGTCTACAAACCGTATTCGTTTGAGACGGTGCCGCGGATGATCCGGGACATGGCGGGCAGCTGGCTGAAGCCGCAGACCGCCGGCAGCATACACACATAGATCAAAATGTTCAAGGGAGAGGGAGACCATGACAACACAAACCAAATCTTTATTCGAACGGGCCAACGCCGTAATGCCTCCGGTAGCGTCGAGAGCGACCACGCTTGGCGTCGTCAAGGGAGAAGGCTCCTATCTGTGGGGCGAAGACGGCAAGAAATACCTGGACTTTGCCAGCGGCGTAGCGGTGACGAACGTCGGACACAATCATCCGCTGGTCGTGGAGCGGGCCAAGGCGCAGATAGACACGCTGATCCACGGCGGGCACAACGTAGTCTACTACCCGGTCTACGTCGAGCTGGCCGAAAAGCTGAACGAGCTGAACGGCGGCAACTGCAAGGTGTACTTTTCCAACAGCGGCGCAGAGGTAAATGAAGGGGCCATCAAAATGGCGAAAAAAGTGACCAAGCGTCCCGGCATTATCTCGTTCAAGCGCAGCTTCCACGGGCGTACGCTGGCCACCACGACGCTGACGGCTTCCAATTCGCAGTACCGCAAAGATTACGAAGGGCTTTTGCCAAGTGTCTACTACGCGGAATACCCCTATGCCCTGCGCACGGGCCTGTCGGAGGAAGAAGAGGTCAAGCGCTGCCTGCACTCTCTGGAGGAAATCTTCCGCTTCCTGATCGCTCCTGACCAGGTCGCCGCGATCATCTTGGAACCGGTCCAGGGCGAAGGCGGCTACATCGTGCCGCCAAAAGCGTTCGTCGAAGAACTTCGCCGCATCTGCGACCAGCACGGCATCCTGTTGATCTTCGATGAGATTCAAACCGGATTCGGCCGCACCGGAAAAATGTTTGCCTGGCAGCACTTTGACGTGAAGCCGGACATCCTGACGCTGGCAAAAGGGATCGCCAACGGCTTCCCGCTGAGTGCATTGGTGGCTCGCGCCGACCTGATGGACCAGTGGACTGCCGGTACGCACGGAGGCACCTACGGCGGCAATCCGGTTGCCTGTGCGGCTTCGCTGGCCGTGATCGAACTGCTTGAAGGCGGTCTGCTTGAAAATGCCGTCAAAATGGGTGCGTACTTCATGGAGGAATTACGGAAGCTTCAGGCGAATGTTCCCACTATTAAGGATATCCGCGGTCTGGGACTGATGATCGGAGTGGAATTCATCACGGCAGACGGCAAACCGGATGCAGCTGCCGTCAGCGCTCTGCAGAAGAAAGCGCTGGAAAAAGGGCTGATACTGCTCACCTGCGGTACAGATAAAAACGTCATCCGGTTTATCCCGCCGACGACCGTCACGAAAGCGGAAATCGATGAAGCCATGGCCATCATCAAGTCGTCGCTCGCGGAATGAGCCTAAAAAAGGAGGAGACAAGCATGTTGTACATCAATGGAGAGTGGTGCCAGGCCCAGTCCGGCAAGACGTTTGACGTGACCAATCCGGCGACGGGAGAGACGGTCGCGACAGTCGCCAAAGGAGGAGCGGCTGATACCCAGGCCGCTATCGACGCCGCCCAGGCTGCATTTCCCGCCTGGGCACGTCTGACCGCCAAGGAGCGCTATACGTACCTGAAAAACACAGCAGACATCCTGCGCGGCAGAGTGGACGAGATCGCTGCTCTGATCACCCGCGAGATGGGCAAACCGCTGGCCGAGTCCAAAGGCGAGATCGGCCTGGCCATCGACTATCTCGATTGGTATGCCGAGGAAGGAAAGCGCATCTACGGCGACACGATTCCCGCCTCCTCGCCGAGCAAGCGGATTATCGTCACCCGCCAGCCCGTAGGGGTCGTCGGGGCGATTACGCCGTGGAACTTCCCGATCGCGATGATCACCCGCAAACTGGCGCCGGCGCTGGCAGCTGGCTGCACGATCATCCTGAAGGCCGCTTCGGCCACGCCGCTTGCCGCCATCGAAGTGTTCAAGGCGCTGCACGAGGCTGGTCTGCCCAAAGGCGTGGCCAACCTGGTGAACGGCTCCGCGTCTGAAGTGGTCGGTGCGATGATGGCAAGCTCAGTCGTACGGAAAATTACTTTTACCGGCTCTACCGAGGTGGGCAAGGAACTGGTTCGCCAATCGGCCGATACGATGAAAAAAGTATCGATGGAGCTGGGCGGCCACGCTCCGTTTATCATCTTCGAAGACGCCGACCTGGAGAAGGCGGCAGAGGGCGCGATCGCCAGCAAGTTCCGCAACGCGGGGCAAACCTGCATCTGCACCAACCGCATCTATGTGCAAAAATCGGTAGCGGAGAAATTCGCTGCGATCATGGCGGAAAAAGTAAGCCGGCTGGTCGTGGGCAACGGCTTGGAGGAGGGCGTCAACATCGGACCGATGATTGACCGCCAGGCTGTCGAGAAAGCCCAGGAGCACATCGACGACGCTGTCAGCAAGGGAGCGAAGGTCGTCTGCGGCGGAAGCAAGCTGGAGCAGGGCGCGTATGCTGCTGGATGTTTCTTCCAGCCGACTGTGCTCTTGAACGCTACCCATGAGATGAAAATATCCTATGAAGAGACCTTTGGTCCGGTCGCGCCGATTTTTACATTTGATACAGAGGAAGAAGCGATCCGCCGCGCCAACGATACGGTGTACGGCCTTGCCTCTTACGTCTTCACCAAAGACGGCTCCCGCATGTTCCGCGTCGCCGAAGCGCTGGACTACGGCATCGTCGGCATCAATGATCCGGTCCCGACAGTCGCGCAGGCGCCGTTTGGCGGTGTCAAGGAGTCGGGCGTAGGGCGCGAGGGCGGAAAGTACGGCATTGAGGATTATCTGGATTACAAATTCATGTCCTTTCAGTTAGAGATGTAAAGTTGAACGAGGGTGAATGCGGTGAAGTACAGACAGGTTGATGCAGAGATTCTCGGCAAGATCAGGGAGATCGTCCCCGACGCCAAGCGGGTCCTGACGGAGCGGACAGACCTTGCCAGCTACTCCTTTGACGCTTCCTTCGGGACGCACCTTCCAGAACTGGTGGTGCAGCCCAAAACCACGGCAGAGGTGGCTGCCATCGTCAAATTGGCTTACGAGCAGACGATACCGATCTATCCGCGGGGGCGTTCTACTTCGCTGTCGGGCGGTCCCCTCCCCGTTGAGGGGGGGATTGCGCTCGACATGTCCCACATGAACCAGCGGCTGGAGATCATCGCGGACGACCTGATCGCGATCGTGTCGCCCGGCGTGCTCACGGCCAATATCCACCAGGCGGCTGAGCAAGTAGGCCTGATGTATCCGCCTGACCCGAGCAGTTCGGCGGTGGCGACGATCGGCGGCAACCTGGCGGAAAACGCCGGCGGCCCCAGAGGGCTGAAGTACGGGGTGACCAAGGATTACGTACTCGGCCTGGAGGTGGTTACGCCCCAGGGGGAGGTCATCCGCACCGGGGGACGGACGATAAAAAACGTGACCGGCTACGATCTGACCAAGCTGATCGTCGGTTCGGAGGGGACGCTCGGGATCATCACCGAGGCGATCCTGCAGCTCATCCCCAAGCCGCCGGCCACGGCCACCCTGATGGCAATTTTCGACGACATCGTCACCTCAGGTGAAGCGATTTCGCGCGTGCTGACGTCGGGGATTCTGCCGGCCAAGATGGAGATCATGGATCAAGCCTGCATCAAGGCGGTAGAAGCCTACCAGCCGTGCGGACTCCCGGTGGAGGCAGAGGCGATCATCCTGATCGAGGTGGACGGCCATCCTCGTGCCGTAGAAGAAGAGATCAAGGAAGCGGCGCGGATCTGCGAACGCATCGGTGCGAGCCGGGTGGAGATTGCCAATACGGAAGCAGAGCGGGAGGCCTTGTGGAAGGCGCGGAAAATGGTCTCTCCGGCGATCGTGCGGATGAAGCCGACGAAAATCTCCGAGGATGCGACGGTTCCGCGGAGCAAGATTCCGGAGATGTTCGCCCGGTTGAAGCAAATCCGCGACAAGTACCAGGTGAATCTCGTCGTCTTTGGCCATGCCGGAGACGGCAATCTGCATCCCAATATCATCGCCGACAAACGTGATCAAGAAGAAATGAAGCGTGTCGAGAAGGCTGTAGCGGAAATCTTTGAGGCAGCGATCGCGCTGGGCGGCACCCTTTCCGGGGAACATGGCATCGGCAACATGAAAGCGCCGTTTATGGAGATGGAGCTCGGCGCTGCCGGATTGGACGTGATGAAGCGGATCAAGGAGAGCCTGGATCCGAAAAACATTATGAATCCCGGCAAGATTTTTCCCAAGCCCGGCCAACGGCTCGTTTTGACGGAAGGATAGAGCGCCATGAAAAAACTGCCTTACGATGAAACGATCCAATGCGTTCAGTGCGGGTACTGCCTGCCCGCCTGTCCGACCTACATGACGATGGGCAAGGAGACGCACTCCCCGCGGGGGAGGATCAACCTGGTGAAAATGGCGGCAGAGGGGCAGATATCGCTCGATGAACTGCAGGAGCCGCTCGATCTCTGCCTGGGCTGCCGCGCCTGTGAGCCTGCCTGTCCGTCAGGAGTGCAGTACGGGAAGATTTTGGAGGAAGCGAGAGAAGTGCTGCACGAGCACAAGGGACAAAGCACCTCCAAACCGGTGAAATGGATGCAGGACGTGATGTTTCAAAAGGTCTTTCCGGATCCCAAAAAGCTGCGCACGACTGCCGATCTGATCTGGCTGTACCAGTCCTCAGGCTTGCAGAAGGCAGCGCAGAAAGGCAAGCTGACCAAAATCCTGCCGGAAAATCTCTCCGCGTTTGAAGAGGTGCTGCCGGAAGTGAGTTCGCCCTCCGCCCGGCGGAAGCGGCCTGCTGCTTTTCAGCCGCCTGCCGGCACGGCTGCGCGGTTTAAAGTTGCCTTTTTCACCGGCTGCATCATGGATGCGATGTTTGAAAAAATCAACCGCTTGTCCATGGAGCTTTTGGCCATGGCAGGCTGCGAGGTGCACGTCGTCGGCGGGCAAACCTGCTGCGGCGCGCTGCACGCCCACGCCGGGCGGCGAGACGACACGGTGATGCTGGCCAAACAAAATATTGAGGCGTTTGAGCAGCTCGATGCCGATTTTATCGTCAATAACGCCGGGGGCTGCGGCGCCCTGCTGGTCGAGTACCATCACCTGTTCCACGGCGATCCCGTGTGGGAGGAGCGTGCGCGCAAGTTCGTAGCGAAAACCCGCGATATCAGCCAGGTGCTGGCACAGTGCGAGCTGCCCTTGCAGCATCCGATCGACGAGGTGGTAACCTACCAGCGCTCCTGCCACATGTCCAATGTGCAAAAGGTCGTCCGCGAGCCGCTGGAGCTGATCAAGCGGATTCCGGGAATTACGTTCAGGGAGATGGCCAATCCGGGCCAGTGCTGCGGGTCGGCGGGGATCTACAACGTAGTCAATTACGAAGAGTCGATGGAAATCCTCGACGTGAAGATGGAAACGATGAAAGCGACGAAGGCGACCATCATCGTGACGACCAATCCGGGCTGTCTGCTGCAGATGAAGCTGGGGGTGCAGCGGGAAGGGCTGTCCCGAGAGGTCAGGACGCTCCATCTCATCGAGCTGTTGGCAGAGTCTGCAGGCTTGTCTGTACCATAAAGGCTTTTTTCACGCCCGCTCCTTGTTGAGCGGGTTCATTTTTTCTCTTTTCCCTGCTTGTGTCAGACGGCTGTAATTGATAGAATTATTTGAAATAACAGAACATTATTTTGCTGGCGGTTAAATTTTGACGAAGGTGGAGAGGATTATGCCCAAATATCAACCGAAAGATTCGTTTCAATCGCCGCGGTTTTGCGGCCCGCGCACCTTCATGCGGCTTCCTTTTGAAGAGAAGCTGGATGAAAATATGGACTTTGTCGTTACCGGGATTCCCTTTGATACAGGGCAGTCATTTCGGACCGGGGCACGGTTCGGCCCTGAATCGATCCGGGACTTCTCCAGCCTGCTAAGACCGTATCATCCTGAGCAAAACATCAATCTGTTCGATTATGTTTCTGGTGTAGACTATGGAGATATTCCGGTGATTCCAGGGTATATAGGGGAAACGTACGATAAAATCGTCGAGGGGTTATCACCTATAGTCGAGCGCGGGATCATCCCAATCGTGTTAGGCGGAGATCATTCGATTACCCTGGGTGAACTTCGCGCCGTGGCAAAGACGTACGGCCCTGTCGGTCTGGTCCACTTTGATGCCCACTCCGATACATGGGACAGTTATTTTGGCCAGAAGTACAACCATGGAACGCCATTTCGCCGTGCGGTGGAAGAAGGGCTGCTGGATGTGTCGCGCTCCATACAAGTAGGGATGCGCGGAAGCTTGTACGGCCCCGAAGATTTGGAAGCTGCCCGCGAGCTTGGCTTTGAGCTGTGGACGACCAATCAATACAAGCAGGCCGGGGTCGATGAGATGCTGCGCGTGATCCGTAAAAGAGTCGGCGAGGGACCAGCCTTTTTATCTTTTGATATTGACTTTCTCGATCCGGCTTATGCCCCGGGTACCGGGACGCCCGAAGTAGCGGGGGCGAGCATAGACGATGCCCTGGCTTTGGTCAGGGGCTTGACGGACATCCACTTTGTCGCCTTTGACCTGGTGGAAGTTCTTCCTGCCTATGATCACGGCCAAATCACAGCAGCAGCTGCCGCTAACATCGTGCATGAATTCATAACCTTGATTGCGCTGCAAAAACGACTTCAAGCCGGATAAGAGACAACAAAGGGGGAGTCTGCCAGTGGCTATTGGAGATAGTTTGTCGGTTGTACATGCGACAAAATACTATAAAAAGTTCAGAGCAGTTGACGATGTAAGCCTGACTGTTCACCATGGCGAGTTTTTGACGATTCTGGGACCAAGCGGCTCGGGAAAAACGACTTTGCTCAAACTAATCGCCGGCTTCGAACAGGTAAGCAGCGGATCGATTTTATTAAACGATCAAGATATAACCGTGAAGAAGGCCTACGAACGGGAAGTGGGGATGCTCTTTCAAAACTATGCGCTGTTTCCTCATATGACTGTGTTTGACAACATTGCCTATCCCCTTCGTCTTCGTAAGATAGCCAAGGCTGATATAAACCATATGGTTCTGAATATTTTGAAATTGGTTCACCTCGAGCAATATGATGCGAGATACCCCAAGCAGCTTAGCGGCGGACAACAACAGCGTGTCGCGTTGGCCAGAGCGATCGTCTTTAATCCTCCCCTGCTTTTGTTGGATGAGCCGCTTGGCGCACTGGACAAAAACCTGCGCCAACAGATGCAATTGGAGATCAAGCAGATCCAGCAGAAAGTGGGGATTACCACGATTAGCGTCACGCATGATCAGGAGGAAGCTTTGACGATGTCGGACAGAATCTGCGTGATGAATCACGGGCGGATCGAACAGATTGATACACCCGAAAACCTCTACAAGAGGCCGGAAAATCGGTTTGTAGCCGAATTTATCGGTGAAATCAACCTGATTCATGGCGAGCTTCGCGGCGTCGATAAAGGTTGTGCCAAAGTCAGGATTCTGGGCGATCTGATTGCTGAGGTAGAAGCAGGGGAGGAGGTCAGGGAGAAAAAGAATCAATCGTGGCTGATGGCGGTCCGTCCGGAAAACCTGCAAATCGCCAAGGAGCCATCGCAATTTCAAAATACCGTCTCCGTCGAGGTGTCGGAAACCATTTACGTCGGCGAAGCAATCAAAGCCAAAGTGAAAACAAAGGCGGGGCAGGAAATTCTCGTCAAGATACCTGCGTATATGTCTGATTCCATTTCCTGCGGCAAAGAGGTTCTTCTCGGATGGAACAGCAAGGATGCCACCTTGCTCGCAGACGAGGTAATAGCATAAAAAGCGACAGAAAAAAACGAAAACAGGGGGAATCCACATGTTGAAAAAAACGGTAGGGGGTTTTGCAAGCCTGCTATTATCTCTGAGCCTGGTCGCCTGCGGAGGCGGCGGGGGACAACCGGCGGCACAGTCAGGTTCCGGGGAGGCATCCGGAAGCCAGGGCACTGGCAATGGCGCAAAAGAGTTGGTGGTCGTCGACTGGGGGGGAGCTTTTACTGACGCCCATAAAAAATCTACGTTTGACCCGTTCGAGCAGAAATACGGGGTCAAGATTACCGTTGTATCCCCGCCGGACTACGGCAAATTAAAAGCGATGGTGGAGAGCGGCAACGTTGAAGTGGATGTAGCCAATGTAGATTTTGACTTTTCGATCCGCGGCGGGCAGCAAGGCCTGCTCGAAAAGCTGGATTTCGATGTCATTAAAACCGACGGAATTGACCCAAAGCTGATCAATGATTACGGTGTTGGCGCCGAGCTGTTTTCCGCTGTGATTGCCTACAATACGGACACCTTTTCTGCCGAAAACCATCCGAAAAGTTGGGCTGATTTTTGGGACACCAAGAAGTTCCCGGGTCCTCGTTCCATGTGGAAGTACCCTACCGGTACGCTGGAAGCAGCGCTTCTCGCCGACGGCGTGAAACCGGAAGAGTTGTATCCGCTGGATGTTGACCGGGCGCTGAAAAGTCTGGACAAGATTAAGAAGGATGTGAAAGTGTGGTGGACCACAGGGGCACAGGTTCCGCAGCTTTTGGCTAACGGCGAAGTAGTCTTGGCCGAAGCGTGGAACGGCCGGATCACGACTGCCAAAGGGCAAGGCGCTCCGGAAGATGTGGATTTTAGCCAGGGACTGATTCTGAGCAATGTCTGGATTGTTCCGAAGGGGACCAAAAATAAGGAACTGGCGATGAAATTTATCGCGTTTGCGGCCGATCCCCAGCAGCAAGCTGCCTTCTCCTCCATTATCGACTACGCCCCGACTACTTCGAAGGCGATCGACCTGCTGCCAGAGGAGGTCAGAAAACGTTTGGGCCAATCTGCCGAAAACGCCCAAAGTCAAATATATGTTGACTATAAATGGTGGGTAGAAAACTTTGACGCAGTAAATGAACGATTTGAGCAATGGCTCCTGCAATAAGCGAGGAGGATGAAGGTATGCTTGAGGTAAAACGAGAATCGCCCATACAGCTCAAAAAAGAATCCCGCTATCACAAGCTGATGGGTATTCCCGGGCTGCAATGGCTGTTGCTTTTGATTCCGCTTGCTTATGTGCTGTTCTTTATGGTTTTTTCCATGATTGGACTCTTTAAACTGAGCGTCTATGACGAAAGCGGTTTTACGCTGCGGTACCTCGCTCATTTTTTCTTGCAAAAGGTATATATGCAGGTGATTTGGCTGACGTTCAAGATCGCTTTTCTGGTTACGTTCTTCACTCTGATTCTTTCCTATCCTGTCGCTTACCTGCTAGTGAAAATAGAATCGCCGAGGTGGAAAAAGCTGATTTTTGGGGCGATCTTGATTCCTTTCTGGATCAGCCTTTTGGTTCGTACATTCACCTGGACCATCTTGCTGCAGGATCAGGGTGTGATCAATAAGTTCCTGATGACCATCGGGTTGATTGATCAGCCACTGCCGCTGCTGTTCAACACGACCGGGGTTGTAATCGGCATGGTGCACGTGCTGCTGCCCTATATGGTGTTAAATCTGTTTGCGGTGATGCAGGGAATTGACGAGCGCCTGCCGCAAGCCGCGCAAGGTCTCGGAGCACGGCCATGGCAAGCCTTTTTGCAGGTGTTTTTTCCTTTGTCGCTGCCGGGCGTTTTTTCCGGCAGTTTGCTCGTGTTTGTTTTAAGTCTTGGTTACTTTATTACCCCTGCTTTGCTGGGCGGTCCCAAAAATATCATGGTCTCGATGTTAATTCAAGATAATGTAAGTACGACATTAAACTGGCATCTGGCTTCCACGATTGCCTTGGTACTCTTTGTGGTTACGCTGCTGCTTCTGTTTGCTTCTTTCCTGATCACGCGGAATAACCCTGTATGGAAGGAGTTGACGTGAAGGTGTGGCTGAAAATCATTGTGGGCCTGATTCTCTTTGCCTTAATTGCCCCGATTCTCGTAGTAATTCCGTTGTCATTTACCTCTGTCAGCTTCTTTCAGTTCCCGCCTCCGGGTTACTCGCTGAAGTGGTACGTCAGCTTTCTTGACAATAGAGAGTGGGTTGAGGGATTGTTGCGCAGCCTGGAGGTAGCGTTTTTCACCGGAATTCTAGCAACCGTATTGGGGACGATGACAGCCGTTGCCGTGACGAAATTGTCTTTTTGGGGGAAAAAGGCATTTATGGCCTTGATGGTTGCTCCGATGATCATCCCGGTGATTATCGTCGGCATTGCCTTGTATCATTCATTTGCTCCGCTCAAACTGACGAACAGCCTGACGGGATTGGTCCTGGGCCATACATTGTTGGCTATTCCCATCGTGTTTGTAACGGTTACGGCCAGTCTGAAAGGGGTAGACCGCAATCTGGAATTGGCGGCGATGGGCTTGGGTTCCACACCCGTAGGCGCCTTCTTTAAAGTGACACTGCCGCTGATCCGCCCGGCTATCCTCTCAGGAGCGCTATTCGCCTTTATCACTTCACTCGATGAGGTGGTTGTCTCTATCTTTTTGTCAGGGGCCAAAACAAAAACGCTCCCGATCGTCATGTGGGAATACATGCGTACCCAGGTCAACCCGACGATCGCCGCTGTTTCAACCATACTTATCGCCGGGACAGTCATCATTTTTGGGCTGCAAGGATGGTTTTCGGCGCGTTCGGCTCGCGTAAAGAAGATGTGAGCGGCCAACGCCAGACGTGAAATTGAATGTTGACATTGTTTCTTATTCTCTATAAAATTGAGTGATGTTGAATATGGTATACGGTTTTTTGCATAATTTTGCAGAGAAAATGGTGATAAGCATGGAAGCAGTTGTAGGACCGGGGAAATACATCAGAAGAGCTGAAATCTTATCGGAAGTTGGACAGTATGGCAAACAATTCGGGACGAAAGCCCTCCTGATCGGGGGACATACCGCCTTGTCTGTCACTGCCGAAAAAGTCGTCGCCAGCTTGGCAGAACAAGGAATCGAGGCAGGCGCCCCCTTTTGGTACGGCGGAGAATCGTCCTGGACGAATATCGATCGCCTGGCGGCAGAGGTCGAACAGCGCAAGCCTGATATGTTGATCGCAATCGGCGGAGGGAAAGTTATGGATACGGTGAAGGCTGCGGCGTATCGGGTCGGCCTGCCGGTCATCGCGATCCCAACAATCGCGGCTACGTGCGCTGCGACCACCTCCATTGCCATTATATACGACGATCACGGCACCTTTACGGAGATCAGCCGCCGGTCGAAAGCCCCGGAATTGGTGCTGGTCGATACGGCGGTCATCAGCAAAGCGCCCGTCCGCTTTTTGATTGCGGGCATTGGCGATACGCTGGCCAAGTGGTTTGAATCTCGCGCCACTTCACAGAAAGCGGTGCCGAGCGCCAGAGTCAAAAGTGCCGTGGGATTGGCCAAGGTCGTCTACGAGCTCTTGCTGGAGTCGGGAAAAGAAGCGGTGTCAGCTTTGGAGCAGGGCCAGGTCACCCCGGTGCTCGAAGATGTGATCGACGCGATTATTCTGCTCAGCGGCAGTGTCAGCGGCTATGGCGGGGATGACTGCCGGACGGCTGCGGCTCACGCCATCTACTCCGGATTGACGATTTTTCCGGAAATCCATGAAACCTACCACGGCGAAATTGTCGCCTTTGGCATCCTCGCGCAACTGGCGCTGGAAGGCAGAAAGGAGCAGGAGATTCGCGAGCTTATCTCTTACTACCGCCAGGTCAGGCTGCCTGCCAGCTTGCCGGAGATGGGGGTTCGCCCGCTTACTGCTGAGGACTGGCAGCGGCTGGGCGAAGTGACCGTGACGATCGAGGATATGGCCAACATGCCGTTTGCTGTATCGCCCCAGATGGTCATCGACGCGGTGCAGAAGGCAGACGAACTGGGCAGAGCGCAACAATAACTCCAAGAAACGTGAGGAAGGATACGATGAGACTAGAGCAGATGGTGCGTCGGGTATACCCCAATTTGACTCCTTACACCTGCGGCCTTCCCGATCTTCCGGTAGAAGAAATCAAGAAGGCTTTAGGCAAGGAAACCGTCATGAAGCTTTCTTTTAACGAAAATCCGCTGGGTCCGTCTCCAAAAGCGCTGGAAGCGATGCGTCAGGAAGTGGAAAAGCTGCAATTGTACCCGTACTCGCACGGGGAACCGCTGCTGGCGCGGATTGCAGAGATCGAAG
The DNA here is from genome assembly GCF_046036945.1 of Brevibacillus sp. B_LB10_24. Classification (NCBI taxonomy): domain Bacteria; kingdom Bacillati; phylum Bacillota; class Bacilli; order Caryophanales; family Paenibacillaceae; genus Brevibacillus; species Brevibacillus sp. B_LB10_24. Next base: position 40,595 of record NZ_JBJQOQ010000039.1, read on the forward strand.
GGATCTCGCCTGAACAGGTGATTCTCTCCAACGGCGGGGATGAAGCCATTCAGATGATTGCGCAGACGTTCCTGGAGCCCGGAGACGAAGCTATCATCCCGAAAGTTACATTTTCTTCCTATCTCGGCGCAACGCATCTGATGGGAGCGACACCTGTCATCACGCCGATGAAGCAGGACTTTTCGATTGATCTTGCGGCCATTTTGGCCAGCGTAACCGAAAAGACCAAGATCATTTTCCTGTGCAATCCCAACAACCCGACGGGAAAAGTCACCCCGCGAGATGAGATTGCAGCCTTTCTGGAACAGGTGCCAAGCCAAGTGCTCGTGGTGATCGATGAGGCGTATCACGACTACGCGGTCTCCCCCGAGTATCGCACCGCTGTGGAGTTTATCGCAGATGACAAGCCTGTATTGGTCGTCCGCACGTTCTCCAAGATACACTCACTGGCATCGGCCCGAATCGGCTACGCCATGGGTTCGGCCAAGCTCATCGAGGCGCTCAGGCACGTCCGCCTTCCCTTCAACGTAAATGGCATCGCCCAGGCCGGGGCCTTGGCCAGCCTTGACGACGAAGAGCACGCCATACGTTCCAAACAAATCAACGAAGCGGGCAAACAGCTTATGTACGAAGCTTTCCAGGAGCTAGGACTCGCCTACATCGAAACCAACGGAAACTTTGTCTTCTTAGACACCGGCAGAGACAACCAGGAGATGTTCGACCGGCTGGCGACAGGATACGGCATTATCGTTCGCCCCTTGACCGGCTACGGACTGACCACCTCGCTGAGAATCTCGGTCGGCAAAGAAGACGAAGTCCAGGCGTTTGTACAAGCGTTAAAGGACATTTTGTAGGCGAACACACAACACGGAGGAATGAAGATGAAAAAGGTACTGGCAATCATATGTTCATTGGCATTATCACTCAGCCTGGCCGCTTGCGGCAACGGCGCAGGGAACCAGCAGACGGCGGCCGATCAGTCCAAGGGAGCCGGAAATGCAGAACCGCTGCGGGTCACACTGCCCACCTGGACCGGGTATGGACCGTTGTTCCTGGCCCAAGAGAAGGGCTTTTTCGAGAAACACGGCGTCAAGGTAGAGCTGTCGATCATCGAAGGACTGGCTGAGCGCAAACAGGCGATCGCCGGCGGCAAAGTGGACGGCATGGCTACTGCTTTGGACGTACTGGCTACATTAGCTGCATCCGAAGTGCCGAACCAGGTAGTCTGGGTGCTGGATGACTCTTACGGCGGCGACGGCATTCTCGCGAAAAAAGAGATTCAATCCCCTGCAGACTTAAAAGGAAAAAAAGTGGCGTTTGAAATTGGTACGACCAGCCACCTGCTGGTGCTCACGGCGTTGAAGCAAGCCGGATTGACAGAGAAGGACATCGAAGCGATCAATATGACGGCCGGGGATGCCGGAGCCGCGTTCACGGCTGGGAAGGTAGATGCTGCAGTTACTTGGGAACCGTGGCTGTCGAAGGGTTCCGCTGCAGACGGCAAAGTGCTTCTGTCGACAAAAGACCTGCCGGGAATTATCGTCGACGCGGTCGGTTTCCGGAAGGATGTCGTAGACAAGCGTCCGGACGATGTCAAAGCATTCGTCGCAGCGATGGCGGAAGCGATGGACTACTGGAAAGAGCATGAGGACGAGTCCCACGAGATTATGGCCAAAGGCCTGAAAATTGATGTTAATGAGTTTGTCGACACGGCCAAAGGCTTGAAATTCCTGGGGAAAGAGGAGAACAAACAGACGCTGGGAACCAGCAGCAGCCCCGGGCCGCTCTATCAATCAGCCAAAGACGCCATAGACTTCTACCTCGAACAAAAAGTGATTGATAAGACTCCTGCTCCGGAAGAGATGATTAACCCGTCTTTTGTAGAAGGATTGTAAGATAGCTTCTAGTCAAAACACGGTTAGAGGGAGTGCCCGAAGGGGCCTCCCTTATTTGTGAATAGGGAGGAAAAATCGTGAGGAATCATTTGTTTGCTCCTAAAAAAGAGATCCCCCGGAAAGTGTACGTTCTAGCCGGCGTAGTCGTTTTCCTCGTCTTTTTGGCGCTCTGGTCTGCGCTGACGTACGGAGGGGTGGTCAATCCGCTGTTCCTGCCGCCTCCTGACAAGATCGTCAGAACGGCCATCGCGCTGTTCAGCGACGGGGAGATCTTCGCCGATATCGGCATCAGCTTCACCCGCGTGTTCCTCGGCTTCGTCGCCGCTGCTGTGATCGCCGTCCCGCTCGGCACCCTGATGGGCACGCTGCGGATTGCCGAAGGCGCCTTTGAACCGTTTATCGGCTTTATCCGCTACATGCCGGCTTCCGCTTTTATCCCGCTGTTTATCCTGTGGCTGGGTCTGGATGAAACGGAAAAAATGGCTGTTATCTTCTTCGGAACGTTTTTCCAGATGACCCTGATGGTCATGGACGTGACGAAAAACGTGCAGAACGACTTGATTGAGGTCTCTTATACGCTGGGCGCGAGCCGTTCGCAGATTTTTTACAAGGTAATCCTGCCGGCCTCCCTGCCCGGGATTGTCGATACGCTGCGAATTACATTCGGATGGGCCTGGACCTACCTGGTCGTCGCCGAGATCGTCGGAGCGGCTAACGGGCTCGGTTACATGATCATGCAGTCTTCCCGCTTTCTCAAGCCGGACAAGATCATCGTCGGGATCCTGATCATCGGCCTCTTGGGGCTGATCACAGACATCATCTTCAAAGCGATTTACCGGGCGTCGTTCAGATGGATGAGAAGGGAAGGTGCCTAAGATGGAAACGGCAAAACTCGTCATCGATCAGGTCGGAAAAGTATTCTCCACCAAGTCAGGGGAGACGGTAGCACTGGACAAGACCTCCTTTGAGATCAAGGAGGGCGAATTTATCACCATCCTCGGCCCGTCAGGCTGCGGCAAGTCCACCCTGCTGCGAATCGTCGCCGGTCTGGAAGAGCCTTCTTCCGGCAGCGTCCGCCTGGATGGCAGGGAAATCCACGGACCCGGCCCGGACCGGGGGATGGTATTCCAGTCCTACACGCTGTACCCGTGGCTGACTGTCGAGGACAACATCGCATTTGGTCTGCAGTTGAAAGGCGTCTCGAAAGCAGAACGGCTTGACGTGGCCAGGCATTACCTGGAGCTGATCGGCCTGTCCGGCTTTGAGAAGCACTACCCGATACAACTGTCCGGGGGCATGAAGCAGCGCGTTGCGATCGCGCGGGCGCTGGCCAACGACCCGGAGATTCTCCTGATGGATGAGCCGTTCGGAGCGCTCGATGCCCAGACGAGGGCGATCATGCAGGAGATCCTGCTGAAGGTCTGGGAAGAGTCCAAGAAGACGATCCTCTTTATCACGCACGACGTCGAGGAAGCGGTCTTTTTGGGCGATACGGTTTACGTAATGACCGCCCGTCCGGGGCGTTTAAAGAAAAGCATCCCGGTCACCCTGCCGCGGCCTCGGGAATACAGCGTCAAAAACAGCTCTGACTTCTTTGAGTTGAAGATGGAGCTGCTGGAGTTGATCAGGGAAGAGAGCTTGAAGGTAGTAAAGCCGTAATTGTATAAAGCGTGCATTTGAGGGAGCCCGATAGATCTTTGCGATCATCGGGCTTTTGATGTTTATATTGGGATAAAACGATGGGAAACCCAAATATTCAGGTTTCACAAACCTTGTTTAAAGAATCCGCTGGAACGATCGAAAATCGGTTGGTCTGCGGCCCGACATTCGGCAAAGTCGCAGATAACTGTACGCATATTTATAATAATGGCCATGCCTGCTTTCAGCTAATGCTTGTTCCCAATAGGAAGGTTCCAATGGATTCAACTCGGTTTCCGTAATCGCCATATCGGATTCAACCCAATTTTCCTCGAGTGTATTTGCATAAGTCAAGATGTTAATTCTTGCGTAAAAGGCCGGGTCGAGGTTGTCGTGTATGTAATTGCGATAAGCTTGTTTCATTTCTACAATAGCGTGACCATGCGTAAGAATATGCCCCAACTGCATATCGCCTTTCTCCATTTGCAGCGGTCTCTGAAAGTTATCGAGTAAATCAAGCACAGCCTCCGGAGTCAGGTTTAATTTTGAACCTGTATTCGGTATGCCGTCAGGATCAATGACGATATTCTCCCCATTCACTGTAACAAAACCGGGACCTGATGCTGCGAAACCTCTAACAATTTTCTCCATGGCATCAAACAATTCGACAGTTGCCGGAATATCGGAACGAGAGAGCGTACTCAGCAAATAGAAAGTGTAAATCACGTCATGACCAAGAGCATGGCATGTATGGTGATTTTGGACAAGCAGCTTCATCAGTTGAGCAGGAAAGCCCTCGTATTCTTTGTTTATCCGGTACTGCTGTTCGTTTGCATGTTCATCCACAGTTTTGACAAGATTTTTACGAATCAGATCTTCCAACGAGACAGGTACAAGTTTTTCTTCCAAGAGTTTAGTCAAAGCTATAACCGCACACGTCCAATGTCCTTCCCATATATTGCTTTGCGAAGATTCGATCATTTTTTGGCAAGCCCATTTCCTATAGAAATCGATATCCAAATCAATCATCCCCTCTCATTCTGATAATGATAAGTTTGGAGTCATACATCTCCTCTTGGTAAATCATTCCGCTACTGCACATGTGTCAACTTATCCGGGTTTGCAGCAAACATCCATTGCCCCTCCCTTGATTATTGCATGCGAGCCAAGATCGAAGATAGCCCCGTTTTTCTTGACAGATATCGCCCGACCGCCAAGCTGGCTGGACTTCTCGAAAAGGACAACGGACTTGCCGCCTGGGCCAGCTCAATCGCCGCCACCAAACCCGCAATGCCTCCGCCAACGATTGCCGCATCAATCAAGGATACCTGCAGTCCCTATGATCTAACACCTTTCCCTAAATTTTCCGATAAACAACAGTAGGGAGGAATTGCAGGTGAACAAAGCCCAATTTCTGCAGGAAAAAGCTACCTTTTTGCTAACCTATCCCGATCAGGATGATCTGGTTTTTCATCTGTCTTTCGTGAAACAGCATCCCGAAGAGACGGTAGGCTGGCTGTTTCTTGGCCGTGAATGGGAAAAGCGGGGAAAAGAACAAGAAGCACTCGAAGCCTATCGCAGAGCGCTGCATACCAAACCGAGCGAATTTAGCGAGGAAGCGCGGGAAGCATACCATAACCTGCTGCGCAAACAGAAAAAACGCATGACGCCTGGTCTGTTTCGCTCGATTGGCGGATTAGTAGCCCTTTTTGCTCTGATTCTTTGTTTTCCGATTTCCGTTGGAGAGCACCCTGGGCAGCTGCCGCAAAATGAAAAGACGGCAGAGAAGCGGACGCCTGCGACAGAAAAACCTTCGGAAAGCAAACACGTTGAAGTAATAGCCGTCCCCGATCAAATGCCCGCGGCGCAGGTAACAGAGCAGGTGCTGCAGTATTTGCGCTCCCGCCATCCGGCTTTGCACAAACCGTATTCGGTGATTCTTGTACCGGAAACGGAGGGTGTATCGCTCTTTACTCCTTTGTTGTTTTATCAACCGACACGGATCAAGGGTATTATCGAGTACAACCCGGAAAATCACACCATACTGAAGCAGGCTTGGTATCCGCAGAACTGTCCGACCTGCGATAAAGAGCCGCTCGTCCAGACGGCAAAAAAGTCGCTCGCCATGGAACAGCGTACGTTGGAACAAGCGCTTACGCTGCGAAATGCGCTATATCGCACCTACCAGCGTAAAGGCAGCCTGCCGCGCCAGCTGCAGGACCTGGCAGCCGGATACCCGGACAATATCTTGTCAGGCATCCCTCAGCCATCCATCGCTTTGCAAAAAGGAAACGGCAGCAGTCCGGCTTGGACCTATCGGCCTGAAGCGTTTCGGCCTGAGCAGGCGTGGGCCAGCATGAGCGAGGTTTTGCCGCTGCTCTCTTATCCCGAACCGGCTGTGCCGCTTCAGCCGCTGCAAATATACATTCACCAAGGCTCGTACAGTTTGTCGCTCGTGAGCGGCTCCCATCCGGTGCGGCGATATGCGATCGGCATCGGCAAAGAGAATGCCACACCGGAGGGTTATTTTGCCATCCTGGAAAAAATCAGCCGGCCCCGCGGACACGATCATATCTATGGCTCGCGCGGACTCGTTTTTGACGATGAGGGGTATGCCATACACGGAACCAACAATCCCAAAAGCATCGGGCAATCCGTCTCCCTCGGATGCATCCGCCTGTCCAACGCGGATATTGAGGAGTTGTACTCTTTTGTCTCGCCGGGCACCGAAGTGATCATTTCCGATCAATCCGTCCCGATCCGTTCATGGTCCAATCCTAACCGTTTTCTGCTGCCGGCCAGTTCTAAGGAAGAAACGCCAAATGTAGAGTATCATTGGCTTCACTAGGAGGAACAGAGCGTCACCAGTGCCATAAGTCGGTCCGCTCTGTCCCTCCTGACATGATCTTGGCACCACCTTCGGCAACAGCCGGTTTTCACCGTTGCAGCGGCTGTTTTTTTATGGTATTATTTGATTGGTTAATCAAACAAAAAAATGAACAGTCAATTAAAATATTGAAGGATGAGTGTTATGAAGGAAGCCAACCATGAAAAAGGAAAACAGTCGTTTATCGCTGAGGCAAGACGTGAACAAATTATAGAAGCTGCGATTAAAACACTTGATGATATTGGCTACGTAAAAGCAAGCCTTGCTCAGATTGCGAAAAATGCGGGAATCAGCACAGGACTGATTTCTTATCACTTTTCGGATAAAAGCGATTTGATGAATCATTTACTAACCAGCCTTGTAGAAAGATCTACTGCGTACATATTGGAGAGAGTAGGCAGAGAAGATACTCCCCAGAAAAAACTGCATGCATTTATACAAGCAAGTCTGGCTTATCAAGGTACCCATCATGAACGTAATACAGCCCTGTTGGAAATTATTTTTAATGCTAGAACACCCGAGAATATTCCCTACTACAAGTTAAGTGATGACCAAGAAGATCCCGTCATGAATGAACTTCAACAAATCCTGCATGATGGCCAAGAACAAGGAGTCTTTGGAGACTTTCATGTAGATGTTATGTCCAATTTGATTCAAGGTGCGATTGGAGAGTATATGCTTAACGCTTCCATAACAAAGAAGGTAGATCTAGAAACATATTGCAGCGAGCTCACAAGCATTATTGAGAAAGCCGTCATCAGCACGAAGGAAAAGAAATCTTAAACAATGGAAGGTGAACGAAATGACGGGGTCTATATCACCAAACAATAAAAAAACGGTTGTAGGCTTTTCAGCAACAACGGGAATCATTCTGTATGGAGGGTTTGGTGCAGCAGGACTTGTACTGGGCTATTTCCTGCCGCAATTGGCAGCCTGGGCGGTAAAACTTCCGTGGGTGCCATTTGAGGGACCTTTGAAACTGGTCAACTCCTTTAGCGGCATTTGGGCGAATTTGATTATAGCGCTTCTGGGTTTCATCGCAGGCCTGGTAGTTGCCTCTATCGCGGTGAAGGAGACACTTGTTGTAACCATTACGGATGAAGCAGTTCAACTCGATAAAGATGGACACAAGCAAACCATCGGACGAAAGGAGATCGACACGGTTTTCTTAGATGGGAAACAACTGGTGATCCTCGGGAAATCGGGATATGAACTTGCACGGGAGAAAATGGATGAATCCCCAAAAACGGTCGTTGATGGCTTCAAGAAACATGGTTATTCCTGGTCGTCAGAGGGGGATCCATTTAGATATGAGTATAGACGATGGGTGCCGGATACGCCTGAACTATCGACAACTGCTAATGCTTTCATGAGGGCGAGAGAAATGGCCTTGCAAAAGAAAGACGTTAAAGATATAAAAGAGCTTCGAAATGAACTGATAAAACTTGGGTATATCGTACGTGAAGAAGAAACTCGTCAATACTGGCGAAAAGTACAAAAGACATAAGGTAATTCCAAAAAGGCGCGCCTTTCTTGAAAGGGGATTGCCCATCCGCATTCTGTATTGGCTGTGAACGGAGGAATCATGATAAATAAGAACAAGAGAGACCCATTAGTACCCAAAACTGGGGAGAAACGACTTTTACCGGCTGTTTTGCTGTTCTTTCTCGCGCCGATATTTGGTGAATACTTGCTCGGCAACCTCACATTATCTCAAATTATATTGGTTCCTTTTATCGCACCTCTTTATGGCGGTGGCGCCCTGCTTATACGTGAGATTACACGTAGATCTGGACTTGGTCCGGCGACTATGCTTATCCTTGGCATCGCTTACGGATTGATAGAGGAAGGTTTAGTTGATCAGATGTTATTTAACAACTTGCGTCAGAAGTCTCCTTCCTCAGCAAAGTAGGTGGGAGATGAATGACGCCATTCCCGAACCTCTTCGCTGGACATAGGCAGGGAAGCATGTATTTG
>NZ_JBJQOQ010000040.1:0-47639 GCF_046036945.1 Brevibacillus sp. B_LB10_24
AGGGTCACTTTTTTCAAAGTGTCCTTCTTATGGGTCACAGTTCAACCCAACGGTTGGCGGCTTTTTTTCTGGCAAAAAAATTTGCTTGAAAAGAATTGATCAATTGATTACACTAAACTATGTTATAAATCAATTAAATAAGCAACCCTCATCAAACGGTGAGGTAGAGGTCGCGAATTTTAAGAGTCATTTGGGGAAGATGCCGAGAACATCAATGAACCCGAATAAAAGGAAAATTCGCCGAAGTTTGCCTGTTTTCTCTGGACAGGCGGGCTGGGGCTGCACTCGAAAGGGGCAGAACTGTCACGGTTCCGTCATACGGGAATCGTGGAGAGCTATCTTCAACGAAGGTATGGTGTGGTTAAGAGAATGCCGTCCATCACTTTTGGCGGTATTTTTTATTATCAACCCCTGCACCTCGTGAGAGATCTCGGAGAATAGAAAGAAGAGGTGTTTGTGAACATGAGACAAGAATCGCCTGATACATCCGGGCAATTGCAGCGGGGGTTAAAGGCAAGACATCTGACGATGATTGCTATCGGGGGGTCGATCGGGACAGGTCTGTTTTTGGCCAGCGGCGCCACGATCAGTGAAGCAGGTCCCGGCGGTGCGATCGTCGCCTACATGGCGATCGGGCTGATGGTCTACTTTCTGATGACCAGTTTGGGGGAAATGGCCGCGTACATGCCGGTATCCGGGTCGTTCAGCACGTATGCCAGCAAGTTTGTCGATCCGTCGCTGGGTTTTGCGCTGGGGTGGAATTATTGGTACAACTGGGCCATTACCATCGCCGTCGAAATCTCTGCAGGCGCACTGATTATGAAATACTGGCTGCCTGACAGCCCGTCGATTCTCTGGAGCGGCCTGTTTTTGGTCCTGATCTTTATGCTGAACTACTTGTCCGTCAAAGGGTACGGGGAATCAGAGTACTGGTTTGCCTTCATCAAAGTGGCGACGATCATCATTTTCCTCATCGTCGGGCTGCTGATGATTTTTGGCATCATGGGCACAGAAGCGGTCGGATTCCGCAACTTCACGACGGGCGACGCGCCATTTCACGGCGGATTTATGGCGATGTTCGGGATATTTATGATCGCCGGCTTCTCTTTCCAAGGGACCGAACTGGTCGGGATTGCCGCTGGGGAGAGCGAAAATCCCAGGAGAAATATTCCTCGGGCGATCAGACAGATCTTTTGGCGCATCCTGCTGTTTTACATTCTGGCCATTCTGGTGATCGGCTTGTTAATCCCGTACGACAGCCCGAATTTGATCAGCGGCGACGTGGACAGCGTGGCGATGAGCCCGTTTACCCTTGTCTTTCAAAAAGCGGGGCTGGCCTTTGCCGCCTCGGTGATGAACGCTGTCATTCTTACGTCGGTCCTCTCCGCCGGAAATTCCGGGATGTATGCTTCGACGCGGATGCTTTGGGTACTGGCCAAAGAGGGACACGCTCCCAGGTTTTTGGCAAAGCTGAATTCACGCGGCGTTCCGCTGAACGCCCTGCTTGCCACCACGGTTATTGGAGCACTCGCGTTTTTGTCTTCGCTGTTTGGCGACGGGGCCGTCTATATCTGGCTGCTTAATGCGTCAGGCATGTCCGGCTTTATCGCCTGGCTGGGTATCGCCGTCAGCCACTACCGTTTCCGCAGGGCATACCTGGCACAAGGGCATCAGCTTGCCGAATTGCCGTTTCGAGCCAAGTGGTTTCCGATTGGGCCAATCTTTGCCTTTGCCATTTGCCTGATTGTGATCCTGGGGCAAAATTATCAGGCGTTTCTGGGCGGAAACATCGATTGGAACGGAGTGCTGGTCTCCTATATCGGCCTGCCGATGTTTTTGATCGTGTGGCTGGTGTACAAATTCGTCAAAAAGACCAAAGTTATTCCATTGGATCAATGCCAGCTGCAAGATGATCAGACCGCATAGATAACAGATGAACAGGCCGTGCACTTCCGGGAGATCCGGGTGCCGGCCTTTTTTTTCTTGGTGAAAGGGGCGGGGGCTCACATCAGGAACATGGCGACAATCGTCGTCACGACGAGCCCGATCACGACCGGCAGCAGGTTGCGGCGAGCCAGTTCAAACGGGCTGACGTTGCAGATCGCCGCCGCCGGGATCAATGCCCAGGGGATGATCGTTCCGCCGCCGACCCAAATGGCGGCAATTTGGCCCAGCGCCGTCAGCGTGGCGATACCGGTGCCAAGCGCGTGGGCAAATAACTGGGCGACTGAACCCGCCAAGGTAATCCCGGAGAACCCGGAGCCGTCAAGGCCGGTGATGACCCCTACTGTCGTCAAGGTCACAGCGGCAACTTCCTTGTTCAGCGGGATCGCGTTGGCAAGGGCGACACCCAGGTCGTTGACGATGCCTTGCGACCCTGAAGGCAGCACTTCTCCGAAGACCTGTGTGAAGCCGCTGTCCCCCATGTAAAAGAAAGCAGCGATCGGGATCACTGGACCGAATACCTTGAAGCCGAACTGAAAGCCTTTGATCAGGCATTCCGTCGCCTGTTCAAGCCCCTTTCCCTTGTAGGCCAGGAGGACCGATAACAGCAGGATCAGCAGGGCTGTTCCGCCGACCAGCGCGGTGGCGTCGCCGCCTTTTAAGTCAAACCAGAACATGGCAAGCACATCCAAGAGGAACAGGAGCGGAACGAGCACTGCCAAGCCCCGGCGCATGCCGGCTGACAGCAGGGCTGGCTGGCTTTTGCCGGACGGCTCTGCTGTCATATCTGCAGTTTGACCGACAGAGAGTCTGCCCCGTTTCAAATCCCGCCGAAGCAGCCAAAAGGCAGTGATGGTAGTGACTGCCCCCATCACGATCACCAGCGGGACACTCGCCTGGATGACATCTGTGACAGGGATTCCGGCGGCTTTTGCCGTCAAGGTCGGCGCCCCCTGAATGATAAAATCACCGGACAGAGCAATTCCGTGTCCGAACAGGTTCATGGCGATCGCCACGCCGAGCGCAGGCAGTCCCGCCCGGATCGCCACCGGCAGCATTACTGCCCCGACCAGAGCAACACCGGGCGAAGGCCAGAAAAACCAGGATATGACCATCATGACGAATCCGATCACCCAATAGGCGAGGGTCGGATTGCGAACGAGTGATGCCATCGGGCGAATCATCGTTTCATTGACGCCGGTCTCCGTCAGGACGTGGCTCATCGCGACAATGATGCATATCACGAGAATCGTCGGCAACAGCTCCGTGATCGCGTAGATGAAGCTGCCGAAAATTCCGCCAATAGCGGTGACCAATGAGCCTGTAGCCGTGAGACCGAGCAGCATGATTCCGAGGATGCTGACAAGACTGGTGTCCCTTCTGGCAACCATCATGCCGATAATGACCAGGACGAACAGGACGTAGATGCCGTGCAACCAGACGAGATCGACACCCATATGCATACCTCCTTCAACTGAAAAACGGGAATCATCTGCTTTACCCTATGCATTTCAATAGGCATGGGTGATGGCGGATCGCCCCGGCATCGACTAGCTTTTTTAGCGGAGTTATGACACTATAAAGGATGTATAGAAAGCATACATGCACATAGGAGGAGAGGCGCCCCTGTGCCTGGCGGGATGCGGGCGCGGCGCCGACATAGATGAAGACTGACACAGCAAAGCTACAAGCAAAACTGGTGCAGGCGATTGAGCTGTTGGAGAAGCGGTTTTTGGAGCGAAGCGAGCTGATCCGGCTGCTGTTTTTAGGCATGATGAGCGGTGAAAACGCATTGCTGATCGGCCCCCCCGGCACAGCCAAGTCACAGTTGGCCCGGTCGCTGGCCCAGTTGTTTGGGACGGAGCACTGGTTCGATTACCTGCTGACCCGGTTTACCACGCCGGATGAAATCTTTGGTCCGGTTTCGCTGCAGCAGTTGAAGCAGGATCAGTACGTCCGCAAGACCGACGGTTACCTGCCGACGGCCCAGTTCGCTTTTCTGGATGAAATTTTCAAGGCGAACAGCGCGATCCTCAACGCGCTGCTATCCATTTTGCATGAACGCGTCTTTTTTAACGGACGGGAGCGGGAAGAGGTTCCGCTGCTGTTTTTAATTGCGGCCTCCAACGAGCTGCCCGACGAGTACGAGCAGCTAGCCGCCCTTTACGACCGCTTTTTAATCCGCTACGAAGTCCGGTATCTGCAGACCGCTTCCAGTTATGAAGCGATGTTCCAGCTTCCGGCTGAACCGCTGCCGGTACTCTTCTCGCTATACGACGTAAAGGATATTCAAGCAGCGGCAAAGCAGGTGACGATCCCGGAATCGATCGTCTACTTTCTCTACCGCTTGAAGCAGGATTTGGAAGAGAAGGATTTTACCCTGTCAGACCGCAGGTGGAGCAAGATCGGCCACGTCTGGAAAACGTCTGCCGCCTTGAACGGACGCGAGGTCGTAAACGCCTGGGATACCGTGTATACCCCGCACATGCTGTGGGAGGTGCCGGAGGATTTGGAGGCCGTGCAGCAGGTATTCGACGCCCGTTTTACGGAGCTGTTGAAAGCCGAAGTGCAAAATGAACTGCCGCTGCGCCGGTTTAAGCAGGTGGCAGACAAGTGGCTGGACAAGGAAGCGGATCTGCACGCCTTCCAGTTTAAAAAGGAAATCGGCTCCCGGCTCGGCAAAGAGGCTCAGGAGGAGTACCGCATGCTCCTGGAGGAAAGCCGTCAGGAGGTAGAGGAGACCGCCCGCTTGCTCCGCGACAAGCTCGTCGACTGGCAGGCCAAGGAGCGGGATCTGGCCGGAATGATCCGCAAGAAGAATTTTTTGCTGCTGCAGATGGAAAAGTATACGGTTAAATACGCCCATCTGCGAATCGAAGGGGAGCGGATTTTACAGATGCTGCAGGGGTTTTACCGGACGGTGTTCGACCGGGAGATCCCCGGTGCGGAGTACGATTACACGCTGTAGCATGCAGGAGGCAAAAGATGATCATACGCTGCCATCGCGTCGACCAGTATGTGTTCGACGCGTATTTTCATTCGTCCCGGGTCGCGATCGAGTGGATCGAAGAAGCCAAGCAAAGGACTCCCTGGCTTGATCGGGACCTGCTGGCTGACTTTTTCCTTTGTTTTTTCCTGGAGAATCCGGAAATAGACGAAACCCAGGACGTCCCCCTGTTCCACCGCTGGATGGTGCGCAATCTGTTAAAGCAGTACTTTTTTCACAGCATTCATCCGCGGACGGTCAACCAGGAGGCTGCCGCGTTTAAAACGGCAGTCAAAGCGCTGATGTGGCTCAGCGAATCCTTTGCCGAAGAAGCCGCCAAGCGCGAGAAGGAGCAGGCCGCAAACACAATCGGACTGCAGGGCGAACAGGGAGGACAGGGCGAGGAATCGTTTGGCATCAACGAGCATTTGACCAAGGCGCAGCTGGAAAAGCTTCAACTGGTCGGCTACACGCTCCAGTACGGCAAGCGAAGCATCGAAGAGCAGGAACAAAAAAGCGATACGAAGCCGCTGGTTGAAGCGGAAATCCGCGCGCTCCGCGAGCGGATCCAAGAGGCGCAAGAGGAGATGAAGACGCAGTTCACCAAGCGAGGCAAGCTGCAGCAGAAGCTCAAAAAGCTGAAAGAAGAGCTGTCACAGCGGGAGAAACAGCAGGAGAGGCTCTCTCGACAGGAGCGGGAAGCACTTGCTGCGATTGAGAGTGAACTGGGGGGATGGCTGGGCCAATCCCTGCAGGCGGCATTAGGGGAACAGGACGATGAGACGCTGCTCGTCGATGAACTGCTTCAGGCCAGCCAGCGAATTGCCAACCGCCGCTGGGGAACGGAGCTTGGGAAGCTTCGCCGGCAAACGTATGAAAAGTATCTCCAGTGGGTTAACAAGTTAAAGCGGAATCCGGAGTTGATCGCCTTCCTTGAGGACGTCGGCCGCAGCGTGCAGCAATTCCGCGTCAAGCGCAGGGAAATCCGCTCCCGAAACATCCCTGAGGAATACTTTGACCTGCGTCAGTCCAATGATGTATCGCACATGCTGCCGAGTGAAGCCGTTCTCCTGGCCGACCCGGATCTGGAGACGTATTTTTCCTTAAAATGGGTGGAGCAAAAACTGTTTACCTATGACGCCAGCGGTTGGACCGAAGAACCGCCGAAAGGTCCGGTCATCTGTATGCTGGACACGTCCCACTCGATGCGCGGCGGCAAGCTTCGGCTCGCCCAGGTGTTCGTCATGACGTTTGCGGCACTCTGCCTGCTGGAGCGCCGCGACTTTTACCTGCTGCTGTTCGGGGCCAGGGGGGAGCTGATCGAGCAGCCGCTGTACCACCGCCGGCCTGACTGGGAAGCGTTCTACGCCTTGGCCCGAATGGCTTTTGGCGGCGGGACGCACTTTGATGCGCCGATGAAACGCGGAATCCAGATTGTCGAGCAGAATCCGGCGTTTCAAGGTGCAGATCTGGTCATGGTAACAGACGGAATCGGGGCGATTTCCCCCTATGTACAGGCGATGCTGGCCGATGCCGGAGGACGCAAACAGCTCAGGCTGCATACGCTGTTGATCGGCTCGGCCCGCCAGCATCTCGTCTCCCGGTACGACATTCACGGCGTCTCCCACCGGATTCGCTTTGCTGCCAGCTGGGAGAGTACCGAAGAAGAAAATACCGGGCTGCTGCTCGATGTTTTCGGTTAAACGCAGCCGGAGCGTCAGACGACCCGCTTCAGCAGGGTAGGTCCAAATTCCAACTCAGCAAATTTTTCCGCCACACGCTCCCGCTGGTAATTCCATGCCGCTTCCTCGAGCGACAGTTCAACCGGAACATCGCATAAAATCGTCGCAAGCTTGCGGCTCAAATAGACCTGTTCGCGATATTCACCCAAGCGGTCGCGCAGTTTACCCGAGATCTTGTCCAGATTGTCGTACAGCACGTCAACGCTGCCGTATTCGCGAATCAGCTTGAGCGCGGTTTTTTCGCCCACTCCCGGGCAACCCGGGATGCAGTCCGAAGCGTCTCCCTGCAGCGCTTTCAAGTCGATTACCTGCTGCGGGGTGATGCCGCGAAGCTCAAGCAGGCTGTCCGGTGTGTAGTGTTCGTGTTTTCCGCCGTTTTTCAGTATCTTGACACTCACCTGCGGGCCGACTAACTGCAGGCTGTCGTAATCCCCGGTTGCGATGATGACCTGATGACCGTCAGCGGCAAAGCGCGTGCTGAGCGTTCCCAGGATGTCATCCCCCTCAAACCCGGGACAGCCGACGCTTGGCACAGAAAACGCGTCGGTCAGTTCCTTTACCAAGTCAAATTGCGGAACAAGCTCCTCAGGGGGGAGGGCCCGGTTCGTTTTGTACCCGTCATACCACTGGCTGCGGACCAGCGTCTCTCTGGATGCGACGTCCCAGCCTACGGCGACATGGGTCGGCTGAGTCAGCCCAACGTAATCGAGCATCATCTTGGTAAAGCCGTAGACGGCATTGGTGTAGACGCCTGACGTCGTCTGCCGGACGCTGCCGCCCCACGATGAGGCGTAGAAGGCGCGAAACAGGAAGCTCATGCCGTCGATAAGCAATATGGTATGGTTGTTCACAGTCAAACCCCTTTCCGAAAAACCACGTTAACTTGTCTATTATAGCATGTCCGCAGCGAAAAGAGGGAAATCCGTCTGGCGGGCCCTGCCGCTTCGCGATACAATAAAAAACAAACGAATGAGCAGGAGGACGTATGGAAACGATATACTGTCTCGTACCGGCGGCATACTGGCAGGATTATGCCGGAAAAACGGAATACATACCGCGCGATTACGCCGAGGAGGGGTTCATTCACGCCACAAAAGGTGATGATCTGCTCGTCAAAGTGGCCAATCGCGTCTACCGCGATTTTACAGGTGAACTGTTGGTGCTGGTGATCGACGAATCCAAAGTTGCTGCAGAGATCAAATACGAGCAGGCTAAAGACGGTCTGCTTTACCCGCACATCTACGGTGCCTTAAATCAGGATGCCATCATTCAAAACCGCAAAATGGTGAGGAAAAGCGATGGATGGAGGCTGGGAGACTGGGTGTAAAACGGCTCGCTTAACAGATATTGCTTCGCTGATGCAGGTATTTGAACGCTTGGACCGAGGGATGATAGTAACACCAGACGCCTTGCTGCGGCTGGCGAGACGGTTGCCATCGTCTCTCGGTCCCTTGGGAGGAAGCCTGACGGCTGACGGTGCAAATCCGTCCCGGGAGAAAAAATTCTGCTTAAGGAGGCAAAACAAATGGCTAACAACGGTAGCAGCAACAACCTGTTGGTTCCGCAAGCGAACGCAGCCCTGGATCAACTGAAGTACGAAATCGCCGCAGAATTTGGCGTACAGCTTGGCGCAGATACGACCTCCCGTCAGAACGGTTCTGTTGGAGGAGAAATCACCAAGCGTCTGGTAAGCTTCGCCGAACAACAACTCTCCCGTTAACCAAACTGAATAGCTGGATGAAGGATCCCTGCGGGGATCCTTTTTGCCTTTTTCTCGAAAAACAGGCAGAATGACGAACCGTCTTTCTGGACTAGTCATAGGATACAGTGTTCATACTCGTGTTTTGGAGGAGGTGGAGTAGATGTCCCGGTGTGGATTTGACGACTTTTTAATCGTATTAGTCCTGTTCATCCTGCTCGTCATCGTTAGTACGACTTTAGATTGCTAACTGACGCATCCATGAGAGATGGGAGTTGAAGCCAACATGGTTAAAAAAGATAGAAAAAAATTGTTGCGCGATCATCCGGAATTTTCTGCATGGATACAACAACACCCTGACAGAGTCAAGACAGTCCGTAGAAATCCTGCTTCCATACAGCAAATGTTTTCAGAATGGCAGACCGCCAACCAGCGTAAACGCTTATTTACTTCATTTGATTTTGGTCAATTGGCTAGCAAGGCCAGACGGATCTCTGAAGTGCTGGAGAACATGAATGCTGTCATGGGGATGATGGCGGAAGTCGAAGCGGCGAAAAAACAAAACAACTAAAGATGGGCACTTTTTCCGGTGCCTATTTTTTATGTAAACATAGTTTGGAAATCCCTTCCCTGAGGCAGAGGCTTGTGCTACCCTAGGTAATGATGAGAAACATGAAACAGGAATGGGGATTGCCGATGGCACAAGTAGAGAGACACGGACACGGCGGCGATTTATGGTCTGCCGGGGAAATTTTTGGGGTAAACCCGCTGGATCTGCTTGATTTCAGTGCCAATATCAATCCCCTGGGTCCGCCGGACGGACTTTTTGCAAGGCTGGCACAAGCCCTGCCGGACATTACCCGCTATCCCGACCCTACCTGCCGGACATTTCGCCGCAAGCTGAGCGGACACCTGGGGGTTGCCCCGGAACAGCTCCTCATCGGCAACGGGGCGGCAGAATGCCTCCAGCTTGCCGTGACGGCACTTGCCCCAAGGTACGTCGGATTGGTATATCCGTCCTTTTCCGAATACGAAAGCGCAGCGCGAAAAGCCGGCTGCGAGATTATACCGCTGTATACGAGTGCAGAACAAGATTTTTTGCCGGAAACGGATCAGCTGCTCGCCTTAATCGACAGATCCGACATGGTGTTTTTGGGATATCCCAACAACCCGACTGGCAATCACCTGCCGATTGCCGCACTGCTGGAAGCCGCCCGGACTTGCTCTTCGCACAAGACATATTTGTGCGTCGATGAAGCGTTTATCGATTTTTTGCCTGATGGAGAGGCGCTTTCGCTGCTCTCTCGATTGAATGAATTTCCCTATCTCATCGTATTTCGCTCCTTGACGAAAATGTATGCGATTCCGGGTCTGCGATTAGGCTTTGCGGCCGCCTCCGAATCGGTGATTGCCCGCATGGCCGAAAAGCAGATTCCTTGGAGCGTCAACCACCTGGCACAGGTCGCAGGCGAATACCTGCTTGAGGATAAGGACTTTATCGTTACGTCACAGCAGTTTACAGCTGCGCAGCGGGAGAGTTTGGCTGCTTCCCTGGCGCAAATAAACGGCGTACGGGTCTTTCCAAGCCGGACGAATTACCTGCTGCTCCGCGTGGGCGGGGTATCGTCGTATGATCTGCAGCAACGGCTGGCGGCACACGGCATGTTGATCCGAAATTGCAGCATGTATCCGGGGCTTGAGGACGGCTATGTGCGAGTGGCCGTCAAAGGGGATGCGGAGAACAGGCGTCTCGTGAACGCATTGGCCCAGGCTCTTGAAGGAGAGAGGTAAATGAGCATCTTGTTTGTCTTGGGAGGAATCCGCTCCGGCAAAAGTGCGTTTGCTGAACAGCTGGCTGCAAGGTCCGGCGGTGACTCAGTCTTGTACGTCGCAACCGGTCAAGCGTGGGACAAGGAGATGGCCGAGCGGATCAAAAACCATCAAATACGCCGCCCGGCAAGCTGGCAGACGCGTGAAGAGCCGCTTGCTTTGTCCGACATTGCGACGGACGGCATCAATGTACATACCGTACTGCTGGAGACGTTGTCCGGTTGGGTGGCCAACCTGCTGTTCACCTATCCGGAAGAGAAGTGGGGGTGTCCGCAAGCTGCCGGCGAGATACGCGAACGGGTAGAGCAGTTCTTAAAGCATTGCGCGTCGTCTACCCGGCACACCTGGGTGATTGTCAGCGATGAAGCCGGCCTCGGCGGCGTCGCAGCCACACCTCTCGGCAGGGCTTTTCAGGATCTCGTTGGAGATGCGAATCAACTGGCGGCAGCCCTTGCCGACGAAGTGTATTTTGTGGCAGCAGGTTTACCGCTGCTGTTGAAGGGTAATAAGGAGTAGATTGTGTACAATGAATGCCTTTTTGCAGGCTTTGACGTTTTTGACCAGGCTGCCAGTGAGATTTCATCCGAAACCGGAGGCTTGGCCTCGCAGCACCGCCTTTTATCCGCTGGTCGGCCTGATCATCGGTCTGGCGATTAGCGTGCTCTCATGGGTCAGCCACCTGGCTTTTCCTTCCTTTTTGGCCAGCGTGATCACGTTGGCCGGGTGGATTTGGATCACTGGCGGGCTTCATCTCGACGGCTTGATGGATGTGGCTGACGGGATCGGCTCCGCACGCTCCCGCGAGCGGATGATCGAGATTATGAAAGACAGCCGTGTCGGGGCAATGGGTGTGATCGCGGCGATCGCTATACTCTTGGTAAAAGGAGCGGCCATCGACGGATTGGCTGCGCCCGCAAGCGGGCATCTGCTCCTTGCCGCCATCCCGCTCTTGTCCCGGACTGGTTTGCTGCTTTCGATCCGTCACTGGCCGTACTTGCACGAACAATCCGCCGGCATGGCCCGTTCCCTCAAGGCGGGACTGACGTTGCAACGCTATGCGGCTTCCCTTGCGCTTGCCGTGTTGGCTGTATGGCTGCTGACAGGTTTTTGGGCTTGTGTCGTATTATTGCCCGCTTGGCTGATCTTTGCCTGCCTGTTCAACCGGATGATCACAGCCAAGCTGGGCGGGCTTTCCGGGGATGCGTACGGAGCTTTGGTAGAGGGAAGCGAAGCTGTGCTGCTGGCGATTGGAGCCGCTTATCTGCATCTCGGGGGGAGTGTCGGATGGTGACGCTGGTCTGGGCCCGGCACGGGGCAGCGGCGGAAAATAGGCAGAAGCGCTACATCGGCCATCTAGACGTTCCGCTTTGCGAAGAGGGCAGGGAGCAGGCTGCAAGGCTTGCCGACCGGCTTGCAGAGTGCCGCCTGCGTGCGGTTTACACCAGTGACTTGCGGCGGACGGAGGAGACAGCAGCGATCATCGCTGCCTGCCATCCCCGGGTTTCTGTCAGCAAAACGCCCCTTCTGCGCGAATTGTCATTTGGCGAATGGGAAGGATTAACATATGACGAGATCGTCAGGCAAGATCCCGATTTGCTGACGAGGTTTTACGATGATCCCTGGACCAACCCGCCGAACGGCGGCGAGTCGCTGGTCCAGATGCAGCATAGGTTGGATGCTTTTATGCATCACTTGCTCGCCAGGCACCAGCGCGGCACTGTGCTGATCGTCAGCCACGGAGGGGTCATTCGACTGTTTTATGCTTTATACCTGATGCAGGATCGCAGTAAACTGTTCGCATTATCCATATCGCATGGCGAGTACCTTCGGTGTACGGCGGAACAAACCATGGATGGATGGCGCTATACCTGGTGAAAATTTCAGTAAAATCTAGAAAGAGTAACCAGCAGCAGGAAATTTCCTTCCATGTGTTGAAATTTTTTATTTGTAGAATTCTGCTGCCTGGTTTTCGGGCAGACGGAGGTTAGCACAAATGAATGCACAAGTCCCGAAAAAAGTACTCAATAGTCTGGTACATTTTCTGGCACCGTACGAACAAGCCGTAGAAGAATTAAAGCTGAAACTGAAAGGCATCAAATACGGCTTTTTAAAAAGCGGACGATATTCGCCGATTGAATTCGTCGTCGGACGGGTAAAGAAAATGGACAGCCTTTTGAAGAAGGCGCGTGAAAAGGGGATCGATTTACACCGCGACAACTGGGCCCAGGAGCTTGCCCAGGAGATAACGGACATCGCCGGACTGCGAATCGTCTGC
The DNA here is from genome assembly GCF_046036945.1 of Brevibacillus sp. B_LB10_24. NCBI lineage: Bacteria > Bacillati > Bacillota > Bacilli > Caryophanales > Paenibacillaceae > Brevibacillus > Brevibacillus sp. B_LB10_24. The sequence goes on from NZ_JBJQOQ010000040.1 coordinate 12,477, forward strand.
CGCTACATTGATGACGTCCGAGAGGTTTTGGCGCTGCTGCATGAACGGGAAGATCTCGTCATCCACGATGTGAAGGATTACATCTCCAACCCAAAAGAATCCGGATACCGCAGTATCCATATGATCGTTTCCTACACTGTCTATCACGGCAGCGACAAGAAGACGCTGTTTTGTGAAATTCAGATTCGTACGCTTGGCATGAATTTTTGGGCGACCAATGAACATGAGCTTCGGTATAAGTACGCTGGAAATATGCCAGAAAATGTATTGAGGCAGCTAAATGAGGCCTCTACCATCACCCACCAATTGGATGAGCTGATGAACAGCCTGCGTCAGGAAATCCTGGCGCCAGCGCCGATCGATACGTCGATGGAAGAAAAACTGGAGGAGATTTTCTCCTTGTTTGTCAAGCAGGATGTGGAATCTGCTGAAAAGATGTACCGCGATCACCTCAGCGGCTACGAAGACGCATTCCGCGACAATCCAAAATTCCAGATGATTTACGAATTGATCGGGAAGCGGTTTGGCCATTAATAACAGCTAATAAAAGCGCCTTCTGCCAACGTAAAAAGGCTTTTGGCTTGCAATCAATTTTTCCGGGTTTAACAGCTGGCTGAGCTGTTCAGGGGGGAAGCAGTGTCCCGTACGGCCACATCCTTGATCGTTTTCTCCCCAACGCAAAAGCGGTTTTGGAGATCGCCGCCGCTCTTTCGTAGCCAATGGCCGGATTTAAAGAAGCAGCCAAGGCTAAACTATGTTCAACATAGTACCTGCACCGGTCCTCGTTGGCGATCAGCCCGTCGACGCACCTGGTGTGGAAAACTTCGATGGCATTGGCTATGATACTGATCGAATGCAGCAGATTGTAAGCGATCACAGGAATCATGACGTTGATTTCCTGCTGTGAGTCCATGTCCGCTGCTGTAATCGTCGCATCGTGCTTACGCTTATCGCGGCAGACGATGACCTCATTCGCGTTCATGTTTTGGGAAGTGCCGGCTCCGGCCCGGAACACGTCGACGACAAACTGAACGTCCCGCTTCCCATCGATCACCTCTTCTGCAGCCTGCACGATGAACTTGCCAAGTTCTTCAGGCAGCGCTCCTACTGCCCTATTGGCCTGTGCTGCCGCAGCCTTGATTTTTCCCTGAGATTTGATGAATTCCCGCGGCAGACGAAGTCCGCTTATCGAAGAAATTTTCCACCGTGCGCTGGGTATGCGCGTCATAGTAGACATCGGCCGGAACCCTGACCTCGTCAAGCGTATCCCTGCTGACTTAGTATTCCATGAAATGACAACCACCTCTCGAATAGGGTTTTTCCTTTTCTTTGTAACTTGTCCTTGGCTATGTATTATTGGTAAAGTGTTTTTTGACTTTCAAGAAAGGATTACAGACCCATGCGACTACTCTTACTCTGTCTATTTCTGCTTGCAAACCTGTTGGCATTTGTACCGGGACAGGCCGTACACGCACAAGGCGACGACCAAATGACCCCGGAGATGATCGATGGACAATCAGCCATTTTGATAGACGGCACCACTGGGACCGTTCTGTTTGAAAAGGATCCCGACGTTCCGATGTATCCCGCCAGCATCACGAAAATCGCCACCGGGATTTACGCGATTGAAAACGGCAATCCTGACGACATCGTCACGGTATCGAAACGTGCCCGCGGCGAAGAGGGCACACGAGTCTACCTCGCAGAAGGCGAGCAGGTAACGCTGCGAAAGCTGGAATACGGATTGCTGATGAATTCGGGCAACGACGCAGCCACTGCCATCGCGGAACATCTGGAGCGCAGCAATGAAGCCTTTGCCGAAAAGTTGAACGCGTTTTTGAAAGAGAAGGTCGGAGTGACCAAAACCCATTTTACCAATCCCCACGGGCTGCACGATCCCGACCATTACACGACCGCTTCGGATATGGCCAAGATCGCCCGCTACGCGATGAAAAACCCTACTTTCCGGGAGATCGTCGCGACGAAGACCCTGCCGTGGGACGGCAAGGAATGGAAGACGACGATTGTCAATCACAACCGGCTGCTCTGGGATTACGAGGGGGCGACGGGAATCAAAAACGGATTTACGGACGAAGCGATGCATACGCTGGTCATCTCAGCCAAGAGGGGAGATACCGAACTGATCGCCGTCACGTTGAAGGCAAGCTCGAAGCAGGCGACGTATCATGACACGATGAGCATGCTCGACTACGGCTTTGCCCATTACGAGACGAAAAAGGTGGCAGACGCCGGGCAGACGTATACGATGAAGTCGGTTCTGCCGGATCAGCAGCCGCAGATCTTCTACACGGACGAGCCTCTGTTCGTGACGGCCCCAAAAGGGGAAACACTGGAGGCGGAGGCGGCGATCAACGGAGATTTGATCGTCCGGGGGGATTCGGGCTTTACCGCAACCCTGCCACTGAAGCAAAAACAGCAGCCGGTAGTACATGCGGCACCCAAACCCGTACAACAGAAAAAAGTGTCCCTTCTGCCCCATTACCTCCTTTTCTCCACCTGGCTCTTGTTAAATCTGCTGCTGGTCGCTTATACTTACCTGCGAGTCAAACGCAGACAAAAAGAGCGGCTGTCGATGCAGGCCCGGCTTCATCAGATGCATAGGCGCGCCAACTCGTAAAACACGACAGGTTCCTGCATGCGGGAACCTGTTTGTTTCTTCCATTTTACTCCTTTCCTGTGCTAAAATATAAAAGATTTTATGCAATAGACTTGTAGAAGCAGCTGCTATTTTCCTTTTTTATGTTCTCACCAATGCGAGGTGACCTGATGGAATTTACGATTACGAATGTCATTTTACTGTTTGCCGTCCTGCTGGTGATTGCCGTCATTACCACGAAATTTTCCTCCCGCTTAGGCCTGCCGTCTCTTGTTTTTTTCATCGCTGTCGGCATGGCCCTCAATCACTACATCTATTTCGACAATGCCTACCTGGCCCAACTGTTTGGGATTTTGGCCTTGATTGTGATTCTATTCGAAGGAGGCCTGACCACCAAATGGTGTCACGTGCGAAAAGTGCTGCTCCCGTCTGCTTCGCTCGCGACGATCGGGGTCATTGCAACAACGCTGATCATCGGTTTTTTCGCGACCTATATCCTTGAGCTGGAATGGCTCGAAGGAATGATGTTCGGTGCGATCGTCGGTTCAACGGATGCCGCTGCGATTTTTGCCGTCCTCGGGAACAAGAATATTCGCACCAAGCTGAAGGCGACGCTGGAAGCGGAGTCCGGCTCCAACGACCCGATGGCCATTTTCCTTACGGTATCGTTTATCACCCTCATCCAGTCTCACGAGATGAATTTCCTGTCCCTGGTGTTGAGCTTCTTCTGGGAGATGGGCATCGGCCTTGTTCTGGGGCTGCTCTGGGGCAAGGTAGCCGTCTGGATGATCAACAAGATCAACCTGGATTCCTCGGGCCTCTATCCGGTGCTGTCCCTGGCTTTAGCTGTTCTGACGTACAGCACGGTGTCCTTCGTCCACGCCAGCGGACTGCTTGCCGTCTACGTAATGGCTATTTTTGTCGGCAACTCTGATCTGACTTACCGGACTTCCATCATTCGCTTCAACGAAGGCTTCGGCTGGATGATGCATATCCTGATGTTTATCCTGCTCGGGTTGCTGGTGTTCCCGAACCAACTGGTCAGCATCGCCTGGCAGGGAATGGCCCTTGCGCTTCTCTTGATGTTCGTAGCCAGACCAATCGGGGTGTTTTTGTCGATGATGTTCATGAAGTACTCGTTTCAGGAAAAAGTGTTCATCTCATGGGCGGGATTGCGGGGAGCGGTACCGATCGTTCTCGCTACTTTCCCGTTGATAGCGGGGTTGGAGCACAGCCAGATGATCTTTAATGTCGTCTTCTTCGTCGTGTTCACCTCGGCTCTGTTCCAGGGCGCGACCATCTCTGTGCTGGCGCAAAAACTGGGGTTTACCGGGGAGACAAAGGCCCCCGCGCCTTACAGCCTGGAGCTGGTGTCGATCGGCAGGACGAACAGCGAGATCGTCGAAATGACCATCGAAGAAGGATCAGCCGTGGTCGGAAAGGAACTGCGCGAGCTTGAACTTCCCGAGGATACGCTGATCACGGCAATCATTCGCGGCAACAAGATCGTGACGCCCAGAGGAACGACGTCACTGCAGGCGGGCGACATCCTCTACGTGCTGGTCACGAAGGCTCAGCGGGAGACGGCCAAACAAATCATTCTGGAGGGCTAGGGGAGATAAGGCTTACGGCTGTACAGCGGGCAGCTTTACGTGCACATCTGTTCCGCCGGCAGGGGGTGAGTTGATGGAAATCGTCCCCCCGTGGGCTTCGACAATGGAATGGGCGATGGCCAAGCCAAGACCGCTGCCGCCCTGTTCCCGGTTGCGGGAGGTTTCCACGCGGTAAAATCGTTCGAACAGATGGGGGATTTTCTCCTCGGGTATGCCCATCCCGGTGTCGATGACATGCAGATGGATCCACCCCGCATGGCGATGGGCGGTTACCCGCACTTCGCCTTCTTTGGTATACTTGCGGGCGTTGTCCAACAGGATATCCAGCAGTTGGCGGATTTTCTCTTTGTCGACAGGGGCGGAGAGCGGCTCGTCCCACTCAAAAAACAACGCTACCTGTCTGACATACACCGTGGACCAGGCCAGCTTCGTCTCCTCCAGAATGGGGATCAGCGACTGCAGCTCGATCTGATAAGCCTGGACGGAGCTGTTTTGCAGTTTGGCCAGACGCAGCAAGTCGTCGATCAAGCGAAACAGGCGCGTGCATTCATGGCGCATCGCTGTCAGGGCTTCCTCCCGCACTTCCTCCCGCTCCTTGCCCCATCGCATGAGAAGGCGCAAATACCCTTCGATAATCGTCAGCGGCGTGCGGAATTCATGGGATGCGTCATCGATAAACTGTTTTTGTTTGGCCATGGCTTCCTCGACACGCTTTAGCAGCGTATTGAAAGCGACAATCAGTTCGTCGATCTCCACCATGTTAGAGTTCACTGGGATCGGGTGGATCAACTGGTATTTGTTCATCGTGTGGATTTGCGAGATAAAGCGGGTGAGCGGGCGGAGGCCAAGCTGCGTCAGCCAGTAGCTGCCAAAGACAGAAAAAGCGAGAATGCCGATGGAAGCCAGTGACAGGGTGATCAGCAGGTAGTGAAAAAACGGCAAAAACGGCTCCAGGCTTTGCAGAATCGTGATCTGCAAGGGACCGCTGTACCCGGGCAGGTTGATGGTTTGGCTGGTGACAATCACATTTCGATATGCCTTTTTTTGACTTTCCTTCCATCCGACGCCAGGGAAGGCAGCCAGGACTTTCCCTTCTGGCGAAACCAGGAGAATGGACTGATTGACATCCGAATAGAGCGACAGTGTTTGTGTCAGGTCGGCGAGCCCAAACACCGGATTTTCAATCATCGCGGCGGTCAGGTCGCTGCGGATCGACTGGCCCTTCTGTTCCAACAGCCGCTGCTCGTGCTGATTAAACAGCTGTGTCGTGTTGATGTAGACAAAAATGGAGAAACTGAGCAAAAAGACAAACATTCCGCAGGAGAGAAAAAAGGTCAATCTCCAAGCGAGTGATTGGTGAGTAGGAAATAATCTGATGGCCATCAACCCATTCGCCCTTTCTTCACTGCGGCTTTCAGGTTACTCGCGGAGGGAGTATCCGATTCCTCTGATCGTATGGATGAGCTTCGGCTCGTCATCCCGCTCGATTTTTCCTCGCAAATAGCGAATGTAGACATCTACCACGTTCGTGTCCCCCGTAAAATCAAACCCCCAAACGGCCCGCAGAATCTGCTCGCGGGACAGGGCTTGTCCCTGATTTGTCGCCAGGTACAAGAGCAGATCAAACTCCCTTGGCGTCAGCATAATCTCTTCATCGCGAAAGACCCTCCTCGCCTGGGGAGAAATAACGAGATTGCCGATGACGATTTCTTCCAGCTCTTTTTGTTCCTGCCTGCGGATATGGGCCCGGATTCGAGCGAACAATTCTTCAATTGCAAATGGTTTCGTTACGTAATCATTGGCTCCGCTGTCCAAACCGGCGACCTTGTCCGGAATCTCGCTGCGCGCAGTCAACAGGATGATCGGCACGCTTTTGGTTTCGCGTATGCGCCTGCACACCTCGAGTCCCGACAATTGAGGCAGCATGATATCCAGTAAGATCAGATCGTAGTCGTTGTCCAATGCCTTTTGTATGGCGCTTACGCCATCATGGGAAACCTCCACGTCATACCCCTCATGGGTCAATTCCAGCTCGAGATATCTGGCCAGATTGACTTCGTCTTCCACCAGCAGAAGGTAGCCTTTTGATGCTTCAGACATGGGTCACCGCCTCGATTTCGTCTGCTCGTTTTCAAAAGGTAGTATGACCGATTATCGGAAAATATTGCATGGTATTCTCAGATAACTTTAATCTGGCTATTCAGCTAATCTCATTTTCCTCCGGTAACATGAAAAATGTGAACAAGCGATTATACCAAATAAGGGAGATGAGAAGTTATGAAAAAAAGGAACTGGAAAACAGGTACATTGATGGCTGTCTTGGTGGGGGCTTCCTGCTTAATGACGGGACAAGCTTTCGCCGAATCAAACAGCTCTAATCATCATGAAGGCTCCCATACCTACAAATACCAGCTGCAAAAACAGGTCCAACTGGACGGTCGACAAGAGAATGACGACAACACGTTAGATACCAACTCGCTTTACTGGCAAATCATTACCCGGTCTTATGCAGATGGTCAAAATCTTGACATATCCAATCCATCAGACAATACATCCAATTCGGTCGAGACCGATAACCCGCAAACTCCTGTCGAGGCTCCTCAAGCAGCCCAGGATTCATCGACGCTGAACATTAATTCTATAAAAAGTGCGGTCAAGACGCCAAAAGCAAACACTCGGGGCCAACAAATCATTAAAGCAGGGGAAAAGTACATGGGAACGCCGTACAAGTTTGGCGGAGGCCGTAAGAATAAATCGACCATGGACTGCTCCGGTTTTACGATGATCGCCTACAAGGAGGGAGCCGGCATTGACCTGGGGAAAGGCGGAGCGAGATCCCAGTACAAACAAGGGACTCCGATTGCCCGTAAAAATCTGCAGGTAGGAGACCTCGTCTTCTTCTCCACAAAGGCAACGATGAAATATCCGGCAGGTTCGATCAACCGGATTGGACACGTCGGGATTTACGCAGGGAACAATAAAATCCTCCACACGTACGGTAAACCAGGTGTCACCTTCAGCAGCATGGCAAGCGGCTGGTGGGATCAACACTACGTCGGTGCCGTCCGCATCACCAAGTAAAATGGCAGAATAGTGAACAGCCAATTCCCGGATAACAGGGGATTGGCTGTTCTTATGCCGTCTGCTCCAAGCTCAGTCGTCGATAGGCAAAGATTGGTCTAGGTGGGCAGCAGGGAATAATTGCATTTTGGTTGTATTAGGTATAAACTATTGGGTAGATGAATCGCCATTCCTAATGTCAAAAGCAAGAAGGTGGAAACAGCTCCAAAACGGGAAACAGTCACGGAGGTTTTTCCAAACCGGTGTTTCTGCAGCTTTGGAGAAAGGGAAGAGAAGAGGAGAATAAGTTTGGATGAACAGGTTTCACGATGATGCAGATGGAAGTAAATGGTTGAATTTGACGATGGTAAGTCATTTTTTTTAGGTAATGAATGGCGGAAATTTCAGACAATACCAACACTTGCATGTAAGCAAACGAAATGATTTTTACGAATATAATCAAGGAGATGCAGCCTAGATGGACCGTTCGCTTGAAATTGTGATTAGCGAGGAAAAAAAATCAATACCAGAGCCCGACAAACTTGGATTCGGAAAGTACTATACGGATCATATGTTTATATTGGATTATACAACGGAAAAAGGGTGGCATGAGCCGCGAATCGTCCCTTATCAGCCGATTACGTTAGACCCGGCCGCTAAGGTTTTTCATTACGGTCAGACCGTGTTCGAAGGATTGAAAGCATACCGGACCCAAGAAAACCGGATTCTCTTGTTCCGGCCGGACATGAATATGAAAAGATTGAATCGTTCGAATGATCGTTTGAGCATTCCTCCGCTTGACGGAGAATTCTTGATCGAGGCCTTGAAAAAATTGGTGAGCATTGACAAGGAATGGGTACCGGCGGCAGAAGGCACGTCCCTGTACATCCGGCCGTTTGTCATCGCGACCGAACCGACGCTTGGCGTCAATCCGTCAAACCACTACAAATTTATGATCATCATGTCGCCAGTTGGCTCGTACTATGAAGAAGGCATTCATCCGGTTAAAATTTATGTGGAAGACCATTACGTACGTGCCGTACCGGGCGGGACAGGAGCGGCAAAAACAGCTGGTAACTACGCAGCCGGCCTGAAGGCGCAAGAGGGAGCAACCGATAAAGGGTATTCCCAAGTCCTGTGGTTGGACGGCGTTGAAAGAAAGTACATCGAAGAAGTCGGAAGCATGAATGTCTTCTTCAAAATCAACGGAGAAGTCATTACCCCGGCATTGAACGGAAGTATTCTGGACGGGATTACCAGAGATTCTGTCCTTCAGCTGCTCCGGCACTGGGGCGTTCCTGTATCGGAACGGAGAATCTCGATAGAGGAACTGCAGCAAGCATACGAAAACGGCACGTTGGAAGAGGCATTCGGAACGGGGACCGCTGCCGTTATTTCTCCTGTCGGCGAACTGTTTTGGCAGGGGCAAAAAATGGTCATCAACAACGGAGAAACGGGCGAATTATCGAAGAAGTTGTACGACTCCTTGACAAGCATACAAAACGGCACTCAGCCCGATCCTTTCGGCTGGACCATTCCGGTAGAGTAAGGGCGAAAAAAAGAAAAAAGCAGTCTGGAGCATTTCAGGTCCGGCTGCTTTTTCTTACTGTATCAGATTGTTTAAGCTTCCGTGAATCAGCATCCTGATGCAGCATGATATCTTTTAGAAGCTTTTCTTATAGGAAAATGAGAGGGGTTATGTGATGAAGGCGTTTCGTACACTTCTTGCGGAACAGACGGTTCCTGGCATCTTGTGGATCACCTTGAATCGGCCGGAGAGATTAAACGCCATCGATGAAGAAATGATCACAGAATTGCATCAAGCGGTAAGCGAAATTGAAAAGGGCTGCCCCGAGACGTATCGCGCCGTCATTCTTTCCGGAGCGGGTCGCAGTTTTTGCAGCGGCGCGGATCTGGCTGCATTTCAAGCGAAAACGCAGGAGGATAAAAAAGCCCTGAAGACGTATATCTCGAAGTTTCACTGGTTTGCCCAACGCTGGTATGAACTGCCGCTGCCTACCATTGCCTGTATGCACGGACATGCGGCAGGGGGAGGAGCCGCTCTTTCGCTGCTATGTGACATCCGTCTGGCCGCCCCGGATACGAGCATCCGCTTTTCGTTTTCCCAGATGGGTCTCATTCCCGATCTGGGTTCGCATTACCTGCTGCCGCAGCTGCTGGGAAGAGCGAAGGCATTGGAGTTATTGTATCTGGGCACCCCTGTAGCGGCCGATGAGGCGCTTGACATGGGGTTGGTCAATCATGTTCTGCCCGAAGAACAACTGGAGCAGCGGGCAATGGAGATGGCCCAGCAGGTGGCAAGCGGACCGTTTGACGTATTCAGAATATCCAAACAATTGATGCAGCAAGGGATGAACTCCTCACTGGGCGATGTTCTGGAGCAGGAAGTGATGCACCAGACGAACCGGTTTACAAGCGAGGAGTTTCAAACCGCTTCCCGCCAATTTTTTAGGCGTAAAAAGTAGACGCTTACAGCTGCCGGCTTTCGTTTGGGGCCTCATCATCACGCATCTTGTGAATGCCCGCCAAAAAAGCATCAAGCAGCAGTTGAAAGCTTTTATCCAGATCCAATGGAAGGCCGAACCCGCCCTTCTGCTCAAGCGATGCGAAGCCGTGGAGAATGCTTCGCAGTCCGCGAACGGCGTGGAGGGCGGCATCGTCAGCCAAGTCGTAAGCACTGAAGGTATTCACGATCAGCTTGACGATTTTTTCGCCTGCATCCGCTATCTCCGGGTCGCCGGGATCGGCTGCGCGCAGGGTGAGTTCGTATAGGCCGGGACGGGAGCGTGCGAAGGCCAGATACGCTTTCCCCAGGGCCCGGACGGCATCGTCGCCGGCGAGATCGGCTGCCGAGCGGCTCAGTTTTTCAAAAAGCTGCGCCAACCCGTAGACGGACAACTTCTTGCGCAATCCCGGCAGACCGTCGATATGGTTGTAAAGCGATGGAGTGCGAATGTTCAATTTCCTGGCGAGCAGGGCCAGCGTGACATGATCGAAGCCATGTGTGTCAGCGAGCTCCGCAGCCGCTTGCAGCAGGGTCGTCTGATCCAATCCGATTCTAGGTGACATGATTTATGCTCCTTTCCCGTTTTTAGCGAGGGTTCTTTCTGCTGTGAGAATGGCGGAGTCGATCGCTTGAAGCGGATCATCCAGCATCCGCCCGTGTCCGACAGCCAACAGGGTCGGGAGGCATTCCCTCAGTTTGCGGGCGCTCGCCAGTGCCGCTTGCCGGTTCCACGTCGCCAGTGCGGGAAAGGGGAACAGTGGTTTGACCTGCCCGGATACAGCCGTGCCGCCTCTTGTCTGCATGGCGTCACCCGCGATCATAGCCCGGCTGCGCGTATCGAGAAACGCCATCGACCCCGGCGTATGGCCCGGTACGGCTACTGCCAACAGCGATCCCACTCGATCTCCGTCGGCGAGCGTCACGTCTGCCCGCGTCTTCAGCTTTTTGGGAACTCCGCCGCGGATCGGCGTATTCGGTTCTCCGGGATCGAGTGAAACGTCTCCGGACAGCAAGCGGGCGTCGCGGGCGGAGATGTAGACCGGGACGTCGGGCAGCGTTTCCTTCAGCGCGTCAAGCGATCCGACATGGTCGTCGTGCGCATGGGTCAAGACAATCCGGGTGATCGGTTTGCCGATCTGCCGGGCTGCATCAAGAATCCCGTTCTTGCTAAATGGCAGGGCGGCGTCGATCAGCGTAAGCCCGTCATCCTGTTCGACCAAATAGCAGTTGACGGGAAAAATACGTGGCAAAAACGAAAGCTGGTACAATGCTCCCAGTCGCGTGATTTTCATGAAGAATAACCTCTTTTCAGAAAACTAATATCGTTAGTTTTAATTTAAACTAATGACATTAGTTTTTGCAAGCAGAAAATTTTTTATTTCTGGGTCGGACTGTTCGTGGACAGCAGCAGTCTTCGTTGCGGAATCAAGACCTGACGAAAGACCGCTGCTTTCCCCACCCGCCAGCATTGTTTCACTTCACATTAGCCTGCTGGAGTTTCTGGCTTGTCGGTGTCCAGTTTGTGAGAAAAATTCCGATCAGAATGAAAAAACCTCCCGCATAAACTTGCCATTGGACAACTTCTCCGAGCAGCATCCATCCGCTCAAAACGCCAAAAAACGGCGCCAAAAACAAGAAGGCACTCGTCTTTCCCGGATCGCCTTGACTGAGCAGGTAGTACCATGCGGCAAACTGCACAATCGACCCCAATATCGCGAGGTAGAGAACGATCCCGATCGACGCTGGTGTGATGACCAATTTGGGGGTCTCCAGGGTCACGCCCATCAGCAGCAAGACAAGTCCGCCGAACAGCATCTGGTATGCGGTCAGCGCCCAGATGTCAAACCGGGCTCCCCATCTCTTCACCAGGATCGTAGCTGCTGCCCAGAACAGCGCTGAACCCAATCCCAGCCATGTGCCGATCTGGATCTGCAGATGGAATCCGAGCGTCACCACCACTCCCAAAAATCCGATCAGAACCCCGACCCATTGGGAAAACCGATACTTCATCTTCAGTAGCCACGTTCCAAACATGACGACGATGAGCGGGTTGACAAAGGTGAGAATGGAGGATTCACCAGCCGTAATCGTTCGCAAGCTTAAAAAAATGCAGCCCATCACTCCGGCGGTCTGAAAAAGTCCTACCAAAAGCACTCTCGCCCAATCGCGCCCGGACGTCGGCAGCCGCTTCTTTTTCACCCAAAGAGCCATGAGCACCCCGGCAAGCGTAAAGCGGATGCCGACGAGAAGCAGCGGCGAGATGTAGGCCAAACCCAGTTTTCCTACCGCAAAGGAAGAACCCATCAGGGAGGTGGCAAGGACGACGAGCATTCCGTACAAAACAGGATTCATACATTCCTCCTCAGCAAGATCATGATACAGAAATTGTATCATGATGACGATTCGGTTATGATCGAAGTATGAATGTTATTTCAGGGGGTGTCGGGATATGAGTGCCAATCCCAATATTGCCAAGGTAGCGGCTCTGATCGGTGACACGTCTCGCGTCGCGATGCTTGTCAGCCTGCTTGGAGGAAAAGCCATGCCAGCCAGCGAGTTGGCCCGTACCGCCCGAATCTCACCGCAAACCGCCAGTACCCACCTGGCCAAAATGGTGGAAGGCGGCCTGCTTGTGCATGAGACCTACGGCCGGCATAAGTATTTCCGGCTGGCAAGCAGCGAGGTTGGACACGCGTTGGAAGCGCTGCAAGCCATTGCCCCTGTCAAACCGGTGAAATCCCTCCGCGAGTCAGAGCAGATGAACGCCCTGCATTTTGCCCGTACCTGTTACGACCATCTGGCGGGCAAAATCGGCGTCGCTCTGACCGACCGGCTGCTGGAATTAGGGCTGATCGAGGAATCCGGTAAAGATTACGTCTTGCGTGAAGCCGGCAAAAAGCGACTGCAGGATTTTGGGGTGGATGTGGAACAGAACCCTAAAAGCCGCCGTTTTTTTGCCCGCAAATGCCTGGACTGGAGCGAGCGCCGGCACCATTTGGCGGGGAGCCTGGGGGCTGCCTTGACAAGACGGCTGTTCGAGCTAGGGTGGATCGAGCATTTCCCCGACGGACGGGCTGTACGGCTGACTGATGCCGGAATCAAAGGGTTATTCGACGAATTCGGGGTATGCTTGCAAGACGAAGTGGTGCAGAAGCAAAGCTAAAACGCAGTGAGACTTCGATCCAATGAATAGGAGGAAAAGCCATGCTGGCGGATATTAAGAAAACGGAAGACGGTTATATCGCGCGATTTGAGCGTCATTTCAGGCATTCTGTCGAGGAAGTCTGGGCGTTTCTGACAGAGAATGAGAAACTGGCAAAATGGTTCTCCGAGCTGCAGGTAGAAGATCTTCGCGAAGGCGGATTGATCAAGTTTGACATGCAGAATGGCACTTTTATTGATATGAAAATACTGGAGCTTTCCATGCATTCGGTTTTGGAATACACCTGGGGCGATGACATCGTTCGCTTCGAGCTGTATCCAGAGGCAGACGGCTGTCTGCTGGTCTTGATCGAGAAGCTCAAGGTGATGACGGATCACACCCCGAAAGATCTGGCCGGCTGGCATGTATGTCTCGAAGTCATTTCTGCCCTGTTGGATGGCAGGACAATAGAGTCCCGCAAGGCCGAATGGGAAAAGTGGTATGAAAAATACGTTAGGGCAACAGCCCAGGTCGCGAAGAAAGATTGAAGATGTTATGGTATACACGGGTTCTAACGATCTGCGGAAAACAGCCAAGGGGGAAATGACGTGGCTGAATGGTTTGCTCGTTTCTACGACATGGTGATGGATCCTTTGGAGCGAAGGGGCATGCGGGGTATTCGCGAAGAACTGGTGAGCAAGGCGACGGGAGCGGTTCTGGAGATCGGCTCCGGCACCGGACTCAACTTTCCGCATTATAAGCATGCAGAAGAAGTAATCGCGATCGAACCCAATCCGCGTATGCGAAGCAAGTCCATGAACAGAAGAAGAGAGAGTCGCGTACCGATTCAGGTGATAGACGGCGGAGCAGAGAATCTTCCGTTTGCGGACAATACCTTTGATACTGCAGTAGCGACGCTGGTATTTTGTACCATTCCAGACCCCGAGCGGGCTTTTCAGGAAATCAGACGGGTGTGCAAACCAGATGCAAAGATTCTCCTGTTTGAACACGTCCGTCTGGACCACCCGGTCATCGGCAAAATACAGGATTGGGTAACGCCTCTGTGGAAACGCGTATGTGACGGCTGCGAGCTGAATCGAAAGACAGTTGAATTGCTGCAGCGGGAGGGCTTCAAAGTCATCCGCACACAAACGCATTATCGGGGGCTGTTCGTCACTTTGGAAGCAGGTAATAGCAAGACATGCTAGATAGGCTGGGAGAAACGGGGGTTGACGCCATGAAATACATCGCTTCATTCGATATCGGCACGACGAGCGCCAAAGGGATACTCGTGTCGGAACACGCTACGATTCACGAGGAAACGACGATCTCTCTGCGGACAGAATACGGCCAGGAAGGGGAGGTGCAGACGATCGAACAGGATCCGGACCAGTGGTACGAGGCGGTCGTCGCCATCGCCCAATCGTGGTGGGCGTCCGGCATCAATCCGGCCGATGTGCAGCTGATCGCCATGAGCGGCCAGATGCAGGACTGTATTCCCATTGACGGGATGGGCAACCCGGTTCGACCGGCCATTTTGTACACAGACGTACGGGCAGGACAGCAGGCGGGGCGAATCGCTGCTGAACTGGGAGAGGACAAGATCCGCCAGGTCACAGGCAATCATATGGACGGCTCGCTGACGTTTCCGAAAATCCTCTGGCTGATGGAACAAGAGCGAGCAGGCTACGAGAAAACGGCAAGCTTTCTGATCAGTTCAAAAGATTACGTGATTCGAAAACTGACCGGCCGCAATGTGGCTGACCCGACCACTGGCGCAACATCTGGGGCCATGGACCTGTCCACTCGGCAGTGGAGTGAGGTATGGTTCCACCAGTTTGGCTTAGACAGCGGGAAAATGCCGGAGCTTCTCTCGACCGACAGCATTGCTGGACACGTCCTGCCGGAAGCGGCGGCAGCTACCGGATTTGCTGTCCATACCCCTGTACTTTGCGGCATTGGCGATGCCGGTGCGACGACGATCGGGGCGGGAGTGACAGAACCAGGTGACGTCTATGCGTATTTAGGCACATCCGGCTGGGTAGCCGCTACGACGGACCAGGTCGGTTTCATTGGAGGAGGCGGGTTCCATCTCGCCCATGTGGCGTCCGGATTGCTGATCGCCATCACTCCACTCTCTAACGCTGGAAGTGCCCACAAATGGGCACTGTCCGTCTTCGGCGGCCGCGGGGCGGAAGGTGAAGCAGACGAAGCGGCAGCTTTCACCGAGCTTGAGCAAGAAATGGCGGCGTGCGACCGCTCTCACAGCAGTGCCGTCTTCCTGCCGTATTTGAACGGGGAACGCTGTCCGGTCAACGATCCGCTGGCAAACGGCTGCTTCATCGGCTTGACTTCCAGGACGACCAGGGCGGAGATGAGCTGCGCTGTACTGGAAGGTGTGGCAATGGCGATGCGACAAGTCATGGAACTGCTGTCGGTCTCGAACCGTTCCAACAGGCTTGTCTTGATTGGCGGGGGAACCAAAAGCCGGGTATGGAATCAAATCTTTGCCGACATCACCGGGATGGAAGTAATCGTACCGCAAGAAGCGCAATTTCTCCCGGCACTCGGCTGTGCCGCCGCCGGGTTTATCCGTCTAGGCTGGAGCGAAAGCTACGAGCAGTTTGCCAGGACAAGACTGGCCAGTCAGCCGTTTGATCGTTACGTTCCGGACAAGGGATTGAGCCAGATGTATCAGAAAAAGTACGAACGATACCTCATGCTTTACCCGGCTTTGCAAGATGTGTTTCACCGGTAATGGCGGTTCATACGGATGCCCCCTGCAAATGAACAAACAGATCCTTTGTCCATTTGCAGGGGACAGTCTATTGGAGGAACGCAGGGTGTAGGGAAGGAAGTGAACAAATAACATGGATTGGAAGCCCAATCGTGAAAGTCGCATACCCGTTTACAAGCAAATTGCCCAATACCTTGAACAGCGAATCGCCAATGGAGAATTTCCTGCGGGAAGCCTGCTCCCTTCCGAACGCTTGCTTGCCAAGGAACTGCAGGTGAACCGTTCGACCATTGTTGCTGCCTATGAAGAATTACGTTCATTGGGCATTGTTGAAAGCGTACAGGGAAAAGGCACGATCGTCAGCAGAAACATTTGGGGAAGCGCCAGCAAACGGGTTCCGAACTGGGAAAAACTAATTGAAACGGGGTCTTTTCTGCCGAACACAAAAGTGGTGCGAACCATCCGAAAAGAGACGTACGATCTTGACCTGATCGATCTGGCGAGCGGAGAACTTTCACCCGATTTGTCTGCTTCCCGATATTTTCGTAAGATCATGTCGACTCAAGATTTCAATTACCATGTCGGCTACGATCATCCTCAAGGCAGTCTGCAATTGCGTGAAACCATTGCCGTACACATGAAAGAATACAGAAGCATTTCGGCAACCCCTTCCTCGATCCTCATCACTTCAGGGGCACAGCAGGCGCTATACCTGATCGTCCAGTGCTTGCTCCAACCGGGTGATGCGATCGCGATTGAAGACCCGTCCTATTGTTACTCATTGCCTTTATTTAAATCTGCCGGGATAAGAGCCTTTTTGCTGCCGGTCGATGAACAGGGGATCCAACCGGATGATGTGGTTGAACTGTATAAGAAACATCGCATCAAAATGGTATTTCTTAATCCCAATTTTCAAAATCCAAATGGCTCGTATCTCTCCCTGGAACGTAGGAGGCGAATCCTGGAGATTTCTTCCTACTACGGAATCCCGATCGTCGAGGATGATCCGTACAGTTTAACAGCGTTTGGAGATATCGATGTCGCCACATTAAAATCGATGGATGAGAGCGGTTCTGTTCTCTACATCAGTTCGCTGAGCAAAATCATGGCTTCCGGACTGCGCATCGGCTGGATCCTTGGCCCGCAAAAAGTCATTGAACGCTTGGCGGATGCCAAACAGCAGATTGATTTTGGACATAGCATCATTCCCGAGTGGATCGCGAATCAGTTTTTGTCTTCGCAGGATTTTTCGCTGCACCTGCAAAAGCTTCGTGACGAACTGGTGTATAACCGGGACAAAATCGTCTTCTCGCTGTATGACCTGCTGGATGACCAGGTGGAGTTTCTAAAGCCACAAGGCGGGATTCACATCTGGTGCAGAGTAAAGGAGGATATCGATGAGCAGCTGTTGTTGCGGGAGTCGATCCGCAGAGGTGTTGTTTACGTTCCGGGAAGTATTTTTGGGACACAGAAAGGCTGCGCTCGATTTACTTTTGGACGGGCTGATGGTGAGCAGATTTACCAAGCCATGTCCCGCTTCTCTGATGCCTTGCGCAGCTTCGACAAAAGCAAGTGAACATAATATCCTCCCTGACAAGGCAGCTGCCGCCAAGGTCATGAGTATGCACGGCATTTGTACCGTCGCCATATCCTGTAGCAGTATGGGAGGGGAGTGAGAACTTGGTAAGGCTTACTTTGGAAACTGCCAAGCGATTAATCGCGGTTGCCGAACAAAAATCTCGTCAGATGGGACTCTCCAGCAATATTGCGATCGTAGACGACGGCGGGAACCTGGTCGCGTTTACCCGTATGGACCAGGCCCGCATCGCCGGCATTGAAATTTCCAAGAACAAAGCTTGGACGAGCGTAAGCATGCAAATGCCGACAGCAAACCTGGCACAATCAGCGCAGCCGGGCGGTCCAACGTTCGGGGTGAACACGACCAATTTCGGCAGAGTTGTCATTCTGGGAGGAGGCATACCGCTCGTTTATAGGGAACGTATTGTCGGCGGAATTGGTGTCAGCGGGGGAAGCAGCGCCCAAGACATCGAGATTGCCAATGCGGCGGTGCAGTATTTCGCGTCGATGTATGGACGGACTTCGAACATCGACGCACAGATCGGTTCGTCACAACAGTACAGTTAATCGCCAAAAGGAAAGGAGGACATGTCCCATTCGATTCAAAGATGGGAGCACGGTTCCTCCTTTTCGTATCAAATAGCCGGCTCTGCGTGTACGGAAAAAAGCCGTCACAGATCAACTCCTGTTAGACAGCTTTCTTTTGCCGTACTGTTTCAGACCTTTCCTGAACCTTTCCTTCGCCCAGCAGCTTGGCCGCGATGCCGCCAACCACCAAGGACCAGACAGCCGACGATATACCCAGAAACGATACGTTCGAAATGGCAATGATAAAGGCAAACAAGACCGAGTACCGATAATGAGACGCTCTGAAGGCGGATTGCAGACTGCTCAGTAACACGCCCAACAAGGAAAATCCGGTTATCAGAGTAATGAAAAATCCGGGCAGCAAAGCAAGGATAACAATGATTTTCCAGGCGAACAATCCAAACAAGGCAACTGCCGAGCCTGAAATGACGGCTGCCCAGAAGCGGTATTCCTTTTGGCCTGCCTCATCGCTGCTGCAAAGTGCAGTCATCATGCCCCCGATATTGGCGGAATGTCCTCCGAACAGGCTGACAAACGATGTTCCTACTCCGGAAATGGCAATCGCCTTATTGATAGGCGGGTCAAATCCGTTTTTTTTCAGTGCAGCCAGAGCAACAGCAATATCGTTACTCAAAATCAGCACGGCGACTGGAATGGAAATGGACAAGAAACCTTGGGCTGTAAAGGCCGGTATGACAAAATGCGGCAAGGTAAATGGCGCCTCTGCTGCCATCGGAAAATCATATCCAAGAAAAAGGCCCAGAACGCCAAAGACAAGAACGCCAAGCAGCGGCGGGATGGATCTGGAAATTTTAGGAACAAGGAAAAATCCCAGGATGGCCAATCCTGCTACAAAAGGGGCCTCTTTGAAAGCAGGCACGATTTGAACGGCATAATTGAGAATCAGCCCTGCGAGCATCGAATCGATCAACGGTTTTGGGATCAGTTCCAATATTTTTTTAAAGATTCCCGAAAAACCAAGCAGAGCGATTAATCCGCCTGCCATCAAAAAGCTTCCTGCTAGTTCCTGCGACGAAAATGGGGCAGCCGCTGTGCTTAAAAAAGCGGCTGCCGTAATGGAATGGGCACCTGCAATCGGTATTTTATACCATAGTGACAGCAAAATATTAAGACTGCCGCCTACCAAATAAATAATAGATAGCCATGAGACGAGTTCCGCCTGGCTTAATCCTGACACATTGCCTATATTCATGACTAAAATGGCTCCGCCTGTGCAAGCCATTAATGCTGACAATATTCCTGCCGATATGTTTTGACTGTTCACGTACAATTAATACTCCTCTCAAAGTGTGCGACTGGCAGCTGGGTCCTTCTGCTTTCTTTTTTTGTATTTTTCCTGAATTCATTATAAAGGCTTTCTGTA
The DNA here is from genome assembly GCF_046036945.1 of Brevibacillus sp. B_LB10_24. Taxonomy (NCBI): domain Bacteria; kingdom Bacillati; phylum Bacillota; class Bacilli; order Caryophanales; family Paenibacillaceae; genus Brevibacillus; species Brevibacillus sp. B_LB10_24. Next base: position 31,723 of record NZ_JBJQOQ010000040.1, read on the forward strand.
GATTCGCAACCATCCAATCGTTCAAGCTTTTTTATCATCCAATGCAGACAAAGCGGCTGGTGATGAAAGCGGCCTTTTGGATGGTTTGTTTTAAGTATGTCTACACTGAGGGGGAGATTACGGAAATGAAAAAAGGAATGTTCGTGTTGCGGTCATCCAATCTTCGCCGGTTCTTTTTGACAAGCAATCATCCATGGACAAAATCACAAGCATGACGAAGGAAGCCGCTCGGTAAAGGGCTCAACTCATCGTATTTCCCGAGGTGTTTCTGCCGGGGTATCCGCGGGGACTGTATTTTGGCACACGCGTCGGCAGCCGGGACTTCGATGTGGTGGGTCATTACAGCCGCCCGGATGTTTTTCAATTGTCGTGAATCGGCAAAAGCAGGATATCGTTCGTTATACAAAATAGCGCAGGCATTTCCATTCTGTGCTATAATGAATTGTCAGATCATTGATGTGTGGTAAAAACCATTTGCTGATCACATCCTGATCACCCCCAGGATCTATGGCGGGATGGATAACTGGTATCATTCGTTGCCAAGTGTTAGCCCACCATAAAACAGTTTGTGCATCTGATGTGCACAAGTTGTTTTATGGTGGGCTTTTATAGTAAACAGGAGGTCTTAATGATGAAAAAAGCGAGTTTTCAAGTCAATGGAGCAAAGCACGATACAGAAGCAGGCACACGCGTTCTCGACTACCTTCTTCAGCAGGGGATCGAACATCCGCATATTTGTTATTCCCCCGAACTGGGGCCGATCCAGACTTGCGACACGTGTATGTGTGAAATCGACGGCAGGATCATGCGTGCATGTTCGACCTATATCGAAGACGGGATGAACATTCTCACTGCTTCCGAGCGGGCAAAGAGGGCCCAGACGGAGGCGATGGACCGGATTTTGGAAAACCACATGCTGTACTGCACCGTCTGCGACAACAACAATGGAAACTGCCGGGTCCACAATACGGCGGAGCTGCTGGAAATCGAGCATCAGACACGTCCGTTCCGGGAAAAAGGCTACGAGGTAGACATGTCACATCCCTTCTATCGCTACGATCCCAATCAGTGCATCCTCTGCGGGCGATGCACAGAGGTCTGCCAGGATTTGCAGGTGAATGAAACGCTCACCATCGATTGGGAACGAGAGATTCCGCGGGTCATCTGGGATAACGACAAACCGATAAACGAGTCGTCATGTGTCTCTTGCGGCCAGTGTGTAACCGTCTGCCCTTGCAATGCGCTGATGGAAAAATCGATGCTTGGCGAAGCGGGGTTTATGAGCGGTCTTGATCAAGAACTGTTGAATCCGATGATCGACCTGATTAAGGAGGTTGAACCCGGCTACAGCAGCATTTTTGCCATTTCGGAAATGGAAGCGGCCATGCGGGAGACGCGGACCAAGAAAACAAAAACAGTTTGTACCTTCTGCGGTGTCGGCTGCTCATTTGAAGTCTGGACGAAAGGGCGTAAAATTTTGAAAATCGAACCTTCTCCGGAAGCGCCCGTCAACGGAATCTCGACGTGTATGAAGGGGAAATTCGGGTGGGATTTCGTCAACAGTGAAGAGCGCATAACGAAACCGCTCATTCGACAGGGTGACGAATTTGTGGAATCGACCTGGGAAGAGGCTCTCAGTCTGGTTGCACGCAAACTGGGTTCCCTAAAAGAAACCTATGGAGGAGATGTGTTGGGATTTATTTCCTCATCCAAGTTCACCAATGAAGAAAACTACTTGATGCAAAAATTGGCCCGTCAAGTATTCGGAACCAATAACGTCGATAACTGCTCTCGCTACTGTCAGTCTCCGGCATCTTGGGGGCTTCAGCAGACAGGAGGAATTGGCGGAGATTCAGGTACAATCCAAGACATCGCACAGGCAGGGCTGGTGATTATCATCGGGTCCGCTACAGCAGAAGCACATCCCGTACTTGCCACCCGAGTCAAACGTGCACAGAAATTGCACGGGCAAAAGCTGATTACGGTCGACCTGCGCAAGCATGAAATGGCGGACCGTGCGGATTTGTTCATTCGGCCGAGACAAGGAACGGATTATGTCTGGCTGTCAGCCGTTGCCAAGTACATGATCGATCAAAACTGGCACGACCAGGCTTTCATCGATGAACATGTGAACTTCTTCCCGGAATACGTGAAATTGCTGGAGAGGTATACGCTGGAGTTCGCCGAACAAGAGACCGGCATTTCAAAAGAAACGATCATCCAAATTGCCGAAATGATCCGGGATGCAGACGGAACCGCCGTTTGCTGGGGCATGGGCGTCACGCAAAACGTGGCCGGCTCCTATACGTCCACGGCCATTGCCAATCTGCTCCTCATCACCGGCAACTTTATGCGTCCGGGCGCCGGCGCTTATCCCCTTCGCGGACACAATAACGTTCAAGGGGCCGCAGATATGGGAACCATGCCGGATATTTTTCCGGGTTACCAGCGGGTGACAGATGACGAGATTCGCGCCAAATTTGAAGCGGCCTACGGAGTAAAGATCCCTGGAAAACGCGGTTTGGACAATATTGAAATGCTGGAGGCGGTAGACCGGGGCGAGCTTCGGGGCATGTACATCGCCGGCGAAGACATGGCATGGGTAGATTCCGACTCCAACCATACCCAAGAAATGCTGGCCAAGCTTGATTTTCTCGTGGTACAGGACGTTTTCTTCAGCAAGACGGCAGAATTTGCCGACGTTATTTTGCCCGCGGTGCCCTCGCTTGAAAAAGACGGCACGTTTACCAATACCGAACGACGTGTGCAGCGGCTATATCAAGCGCTCGACCCTGTCGGCGACAGCAAACCGGACTGGTGGATTTTCAGCCAGTTGGCGAAGCGGATGGGGTTCGATTGGGATTACAGCCATCCAAGCGATATTTTTGCAGAAATGGCGTCGCTCACGCCGTTCTTCTCGCAATGCAATTACGACGTTTTGGAAGGTTGGAACAGCTTCCATTGGGGTTCGCCGGACGGAAGCAATACGCCGCTTCTCCATACCAAGGGCTTCAACTTTCCGGATAAAAAGGCCCGGCTGGCGCTCTTTGATTACGTCGCTCCCATGGAGTTTCCGGAAGAATTTGACTTGACGCTGAACAACGGCCGTCTGCTGGAACAATTTCACGAAGGAAACCTTACCAACAAATCCGCAGGTCTCCAATACAAGCTCCCGAAGGTGTTTGTGGAGGTCTCGCCGGAATTGGCCGCGGAGCGGGGGATCCAGGACGGAACGCTCGTACGCCTGGAATCCCCTTATGGGCGAATCAAGCTTCACGCACTCGTGACCGACCGCATGCGAGGGAAAGACATCTACGTTCCGATGCACTCGGCAAGTCATGAAAGTGCCGTTAATCTGCTCACCGGAGGCGGGTTTGACGTGCAGACGCATACCCCGGCCTACAAACAGGTGAAGGTTCGGATGCAGATCCTCGAGGAAAAAGGAACGATTCCGCTTCCCAGGTACAATCCTCGTTTCGCCAAGCGAAATCCGCAGCTGGGGGTCCAAGTAGAACGCAAGTGGGCAAGAGCCGATTATGAGCCGATCTCAGATGTTAATGTAACGGGAGGGAGAAAATAATGGCAAAACCAATCACCCATATCGCGAGAACGCCTGTCACCGAAAAAGAAAGACAGGACCAAGCTGTGGAAAGTGTCATGGAAGTACTTGGGCAAAACGCCGACGGCATCCAAGAGACGATCAAACTGCTTCAGGAGCTCCACAAAAGCGGGATTCTCGGGGCGCTCAACGCCGCCGTCGAAGCGAAAGAAGAGATTGCCAAAATCGTCGTGGGGCAAGTAGGACGCCCCCCTGTCACCAATATGATCAACAATGCGATGGCTGCTGCCGGGGAGTTAACGGCGATGAATCCCGAGACGACGAAAAAGCTGATGAGCGGGTTGGCGAAAGGGCTGCAAAAGGCGGAAGAGGGGATTCGCGCGGAAGCGGCGATTGGCATTTTCGATTTGATCAAAGCCCTGCGCGATCCTGACGTCAATCGAGCGGTCGCATTTGGCATCAACCTGCTGAAAGGTGTAGGGGAAGGCTTGAAGGACTGACCTCGCGGCAGTTGCAAAAGGAGGGAAATCGCATGGCCAAAAACCTGGAGCACGAATTCAGCATGCTGGTTCGGGAGATCAGAAAAGAGCATGTAGGAAACGGCCCGAAAGAGATTCTGACTCGTTTCGTCGACTCCTGGGCGATCAGTGAGATGAAGGGGAACCTGACGAATGTCGAAAAGTTTATGATTGGTTCGAAGGACGGCAGACGGATGGTTCACGAAGCGCGGACGAAGCTGGTGAAGAACATCTACAACGATCCTGAGGTTATACAAAAGCTGGAGCAGTTGGTGAAGGCGAAAATCTTGAGGATTTTTTCGGACATCAATATCGAAGAGGATATCGCCATGACCGTGTTCGTATTCGACAAACCGCTTGATAGAGAAAGTGGATGACGAAAATAACGGGCAATTGGATGATATAGATTCCAATCCCCAATCCTTTATATCGCCAATACGAGCTCCGGTGAGATCAACCGGGTCAAGGTGAGTGAAGACGGTACATTCGGCCGGGTGGAGCGCGTGGCGAAAGACCCGCTTCTGTACGGAGCAGACGGCATCGCCTTCGGTCCGAAAGGCGATCTATACGTATGTGCGAACGAACGCAATTCCATCGTCAAAGTGACATCCGACGGCAAAGTGGCAGAGGTGGCCGGCAACGATAATCAGGGGCCGCTGGAGTTCCCGGCAAGCTTGCATTTCGTCGGAAGCACGCTCTACGTGAGCAACTACGACCTTCCTCGGGGAGTCAACAAACCGAACGAACCCGGTATCGGCGCAGCTTCTGCTGCGGTAATCGTCGCCGCAGTTCTCATGTCCTTTACGAAATGGTACATCCTCGATCCGATTCTGAGCCTCCTGATTGCGATCCTGGTGGCTTTTGGTGCCTGGCGCAATCATCAAAGAAACTTATGTGGTATTAATGGAGGGAACACCGGCAGGCATTTCATTCGAAGAAGTCGAAAAGGAGATTCGCTCAATTTCGGATGTCAAAGATATACACGATCTGCATATATGGAGTTTGACGTCCAATCGAAATGCAATGAGCGGTCACATCCAGGTCAACGTTGATGCCACTATAAGGGAGACCCAGACCTTGATTCGCAAAATAGAAGCCGTTCTCGCCGAGAAGTTCCGGATCGGACATGTACCCATCCAAGTGGAGGACGACGATCATCCCCATAACAAGGAAATGTTCGGTATGGATCGAAATTGGGACCACTGAGAACGGCTGCCTCCTTTTTAATATGTAAAAATTTCCCAACCATAATCTGCAAGTTTAGTGAAATGCTAACGGTACTGTGGTTAGGGGGTTATGTACTGTGCGTATCATGGCATTGGTTTTTTCGCTGTGTGTACTGTTAACCGGTTGCGCTACACAATCCAATCAGCAGACCAAAGCTGCGTCGGCAGCGGAATGCAAAGAGACGCCTGTCCGTCATGTTCATGTGGAGAAAACCGTAAAATCCATGGTGGAGCAAGTGGCCGGTGTCGACGATGCTGTCGCTGTCCAAATCGATAAAGAACTGCATGTCGGGATCAAAATAAGCAACTTTAACCGCCTTAGATTCAAATCCATAGAAAAGGCTGCAGCGCTGAAGTTAAAGGAAGCATTCCCGAAGTCAAACATTCACATTTCCTCCGACAAGGCGATCATCCATGATTTACAAATGTTAAGCAATACACCCTGGTCAACGAAGCGCGATGATGCCTGCAGACAGAAGAAACGGATGAAAGAGATTGAAGATAGAATGAAGGGATGAGCGGGTTATATATACAGGTTGACCGGAAATGGGTCAGGGATGGATGTCCCTGGCCTTTTTGCTGTTGGATGAGCCCTCTGGTTTTTTGATGTTACCACTGTGTATATATGACAAATTCACGTGAAAGGATATACATGTATCTATGCGGATAAGGACGTGGTGCAGTGGACAGCGAAATGAACAGTCTGAAAGCTTTGATTATCGGCATTGACGTCGGTTCGACTACTGTCAAGGCTACCGTGGTCAACCCTGTGACCAATGAGATCCTTTGGTCGGACTATCAACGCCACCATACCAAACAGGCAGAAAAAGTCCTCGAGTTTCTCATTACGATCGGCAACGAATTTGCCGACGTCAGCCAGGAAAATATCCGCGTTTTTATGACAGGCTCGGGGGCCGGACCGATTGTAGAGCACATTGGCGCCAAGTTTGTCCAGGAAGTGAATGCCGTCACGATGGCCGTGGAGCAGCTTCACCCTGATGTTGGCAGCGTGATAGAACTCGGCGGCCAAGATGCGAAGATTATCATTTTTAAAGCAAACGAAGAAACAGGAGATAAACAAGCCCTCACCTCGATGAACGACAAGTGTGCGTCCGGAACGGGGGCGACCATTGACAAGTGCATGATCAAAGTGGGAATGCCGATGGAGGAAGTGGGCAAGCTTCACTTTAACGACAGCAAATTGCACCATGTGGCAGCCAAGTGCGGCGTGTTTGCGGAAACAGATATCGTCAATCTGGTCAAAAGCGGGATTCCTGCTGACGAGATCATGTGTTCGCTCGCCGATGCGATCGTCATGCAAAACCTGTCTGTACTCACCCGCGGCAATACGCTGCGTCATCGCGTGCTTTTGCTCGGCGGTCCCAATACTTACCTGCCTTTCTTGCAAGAATGCTGGCGAAAGCGCATCCCAGTCACTTGGGAGGAACGCGGGTACGACTATCCCAGGGATATGCCGATTGAGGATTTGATCTTCGTACCGGACAACTCCCAGTATTACTCCGCTTACGGCGCCGTCATGTACGGCATGCATGAGCCGGCCGGCGTCGGTACATACACCGGGCTTGAAGGGCTGAAGGAATTCATCGCCCACGGCCGCAAAGCGAAATTAGGGGAGAATGCCGGGCCGCCCCTGGTCAGCGAAGAGCAGGAATTGGAAGAATTCCGCGGGAAGTACAGCATTCCCCGTTTTACGCCTGCCAGCTTTACGCCGGGCCAAGAGGTACGGGCGGTCATCGGGCTGGACGGCGGCTCCACTTCGTCCAAAGCCGTACTGGTCGATGAAAATGGCACGATTTTGCTCAAAGAGTATCAGCTGTCTAAAGGCAATCCCCTGGAAGATACCAAGGAAATGCTGAAGCGAATCGGCGAGAGGGTAAAGGAGCAAGGCGCCCGGCTTGAGATCATTGGATTCGGCGCCACCGGATATGCCGCTGACGTCTTGGAAAAAACGCTCAGAGCCGATGTCAACATCGTCGAGACGGTAGCCCATATGATGAGCGCTGTTCACGAATTCGGCGATGTGGACGTGATCTGCGATATCGGCGGACAAGATATCAAAGTCCTCTTTATGAAAAACGGGGACATCCGTAATTTCAGACTATCCAACCAGTGCTCGGCGGGGAACGGCATGCTGCTGCAGGCGATGGCCGATCAGTTTGGCATTCCCGTCCAGGAGTATGCGGAAACGGCGTTCAAGGCGGACCTTTCTCCGAAATTCTCCTATGGATGTGCGGTCTTCCTGGATGCAGACCGCGTCAATTTTCAGAAGGAAGGGTATTCGAAGGAGGAATTGCTGGCCGGACTTGCGCTCGTCTTGCCAAAGAATGTCTGGCAGTACGTCGTGCAAATCCCGCGCATGGCCGAATTGGGACGCCGGTTCGTGCTGCAGGGCGGCACACAGTACAATCTCGCCGCTGTAAAGGCGCAAGTCGATTACATCAAGCAGCGCGTTCCCGACGCGGAGGTATTCGTCAATCCCCATCCAGGGGAAGCGGGGGCGATCGGGGCGGCGATGGAGACGCTGAGGGTCGTAAAGCGGCGCGGGTATTCCACCTTTTTGGGATTGGATGCGGCCATTCACCTGCAGTACGTCAGCCGAAACGACGAAACCACACGATGCACCTTCTGTCCCAACCACTGCAGCAGGACCTTTATCGACTCGCAAACGCCGGACGGGCAAACCGCCCGCTACATCTCAGGCTTCAGCTGCGAAAAAGGAACGGTGGAAAACAAGGAAGCGGTCATCCAGCTCACGAAAAAGCGGCAAGAACTGAAAAAACACTACCCGAACCTGGTGGAGTACGAGGCCCAGCGTATGTACCAGCACTTTTACGATCCCAAGCCGCTGCCCGAACCGGAAATGCCGACCTGGGATGTCAGGGTCGTGCGCAGCTGGCTCGGGATGGGCCGAGTGAAAAAGACCAGGGTTCAACGCGGCTTTCAGCGTTCATCCCAAGAGGCGATGGAGCAGCGGGGCAAGATCCGCATCGGGATTCCGCGCGTCCTGAACATCTGGTCGACAGCGCCGTTCTGGCGGACGTACTTCGAGTCGCTGGGAATCGACAAAAACAACGTGGTATTCAGCGATTTTACCAGTGAAGAGATGTGGCTGGAGGGGGGAAAGTACGGCTCGATCGACCCTTGCTATCCGTCCAAGGTAGCACAAGCCCACATTCACAATTTGTTGTTCAAGCACCACGAGCGAAAGCCGCTGGATTACATCGTCTTTCCGTGCATTACCCATATCCCGACCCACTTGTCCAATGTGATGGACTCGGCGAGCTGTCCGATCGTGGCGGGAGCTCCCAACGTGATCAAGGCCGCCTTTACGAAGGAAATCGACTTTTTTCAGACGAGGGGCGTCACCTATCTGGATCCGGCCGTTTCCTTTACAGAGCGGCACTTGATGAAGAAGCAGTTGTATGAAGCGTTCCGGGATGCCTTGCAGGTGACGGAGGACGAAAGCGATTTTGCTGTCGACCAAGGGTGGCAGGCCTTGGAGATGTTTGACGCCGAGATGCAGGAGAAGGGAAAGGCGATTCTGGAACAAGTCGAACAGGAGAATCGCCTGGCGATCCTGATGATCGGCCGGCCCTATCACTCCGATCCCGGTCTCAATCACGGGATTCTGGAAGAGTTTCAGGTGCTGGGTTACCCGATCCTCTCGATGCGCTCCATCCCCAAAGACGAGGAGTGGCTGCGACGCTTTTTCCAGGGCGATATCGAACGCGGGCGCGTTCAGTGCGCATTGGAAGTAACGGACGTCTGGCCGGAGAACTTCAGCTCCAACAGCGTGCAAAAGGTCTGGGCAGCGAAGTTTGCCGCGCGTCACCCCAATATCGCCGTGCTCGACTTGTCCAGTTTTAAATGCGGACACGACGCCCCTACGTACGGGCTGATCGACTCGATCATCTCGACGGCAGGGACGCCGTACTCCGCGCTGCACGACATTGACGCCAACAAGCCGAGCGGCTCGATCAAAATTCGTGTGAAAACATATGCTCACAGCCTGGGGCTGCATGAGGAGCGTCTGCAGGACCTGGCAAAGAAAAAGGCAGTGCTGCAACAGCGGATCGAACAGAAACGGCAGGAACTGTTTGGCCTTGAGTCCCCTGCGCCGATCATCCCGATCGAGCATTCCGCTATGTCGCAAACAGGCAACTAAAACACGGTACTCACAAATTGAAAAGGGGCGAGAATGACACATGGAAACAACGAAGGAAATCCCGGTCGACAATCCTTTTGAAGCCGAATTGCGCCGCTTTCAGGAGGAACAGGAGCGGGAGCTAGGGTTGGCCGACAAAAGGGCCCAATGGTTTGACCCGGTACCCCGCCGGTTTTTGGCAAGGGACAGGGCTGCAACGACCGTACTGTTCGGCGGACTGACCATGGTACACGATTATCTTGTAGAAGGAGCACTGTCAGGACTGGGTTACAAGGTGCAGCACCTGGATTGTCCGGACAACGATTCGCTCCGTTTCGGAAAAGAGTTTGGCAATCGCGGGCAATGCAACCCGACATACTTCACAGTAGGCAATCTGATCAAACACTTGACCTACCTGCGGGATGTCGAAGGCAAGTCGAAAGAGGAGATTGTGCAGAACTACCTGTTCATCACCAGCGGCTCGTGCGGCCCATGCCGCTTTGGCACGTATGTCACGGAGTATCGTAAAGCGCTGCGCGACGCCGGTTTTGACGGCTTCCGCGTCCTGCTGTTCCAACAGCAAAGCGGACTAAAGCAGGCTACTGGAGACGAATCCGCGCTTAAGCTGGACACTTCCTTTTTCCTTAGCTTTTTGAAATGCATCCTGATCGGGGACATTTTGAATGCGATCGGCTACCGGATTCGCCCCTATGAAGTAGAGGCAGGCGCCACAGACGCGGCTTTGGACCGCTGCAAAAAGTACCTGTACGAGGCCATGCGCCAGCGCAAGCAGCTGACTTTTGCTCTGCTTCGCTGCCGAAAGGAACTGAAAGCGGTGAAGGTGGACCGGACGCGGGTCAAGCCGAAAGTCAGCATTATCGGCGAGTTCTGGGCGATGACCACGGAGGGAGACGGCAACTATCAGCTGCAGCGTTTTCTGGAGAGCGAAGGAGCGGAAGTGGAGGTCCAGTCCGTAACCGCCTGGATCCTCTACCTGATCTGGGAAGGACGATACGACACCCGCAAGCGCATGCAGCTGCGCGGGGAAGACTCCGGCCGTTACGGTCTTGAGGGTAAAAATCCCCTCATGCGACTGCGTATGCTGTGGGCGGCAGACCGGATGATACGGCTGATGTTCCAGGGCTATGCCAAGCTGATCGGCCTTTCCGGCTACCATCTGCCAGACATGGACGAAATCGCCCGCGTCGCCCACGAGCACTACAACAACCATCTGCGCGGCGGCGAAGGCCACATGGAAGTGGGCAAGCTGATACTGAATGTGGCAAAGCGCAAGGTGAACATGACGATCTCCGTCAAACCATTCGGCTGCATGCCCTCATCCGGCGTCTCGGACGGCGTTCAGTCGCTGATCACCGAGAGGTACCCCGACGCGATTTTCCTGCCGATCGAGACGACGGGAGACGGAGCGATCAACGTGTACAGCCGGGTGCAGATGATGCTGTTCAAAGCAAAGCAGGCAGCTCAGAGGGAGTTTGACGAAGCTCTGGCGAAAAAGGGAATGTCACCGGATAAGCTTCGGTCCGTAACCGATCGGGCCACCTTTGGCCACCCGCTGAAGGCTGGCCGTCACGTCGTCGCCTGTACGGCGGCAAACAGCGTATACAGCTTCCGTTCTTGGATGTAAAAGCAAATTCCGCCAGGCCTGAAGCAAGGTCTGGCGGATTTTTGGCATTCGATTGTTAGGATTCATTCTTGGGGGAAGTCACGGTAATGACCGAGAGGCTTCCCCAAGCACTTTTAGTTATTATCCTTTCGGCTGATCCAATTTACTCATTTCATCCAATGCCATTTCATTGCTCCGTCTCATAAAATCAAGAATGACGAGGATATCCTGTTCACTGTATGTTGAAAGTAGTTGAACCGTTGCGCGAAATACAGAGTCAAACAAAGGGGAAATCTGTTGTATCCCTCCTTCTACTGGTTTGACCAGCACACGCCTGCGGTCATTGGGATCTTTATCCCTCACCACATATCCCGCCCGTTCCAACCGATCGATCACGTTAGTAACAGCTCCGGTAGTCAAGCCGGTTAATTCAGCCAACCGCCCTGCAGTTGCGGGACCCTCGTTGTTCAGAAAATCGAGGCATTTGTGATCTGTCACGTTTAAACCCAGTTTCTCCGATATTTTTTGGTGGAGCATGACGGCTCTTGCGCTGTTGATGCGGATTTCCTGGAGCAATTCCCATTGAGCGGAAGAGAGGTCGGCGGCGAAATGATTGGAATAATCAGTTGACATGACAAAACCTCCGATGTATCATGAAAAATATCTCAATAAATTAAGATATATATTTGGTTAAGATATCATACGAATTAAGTTTTATTCGACCACAGTATATCATAGCCAAGTGGGTATCACCAACAAATCGTGAATGAGAGGACTGATCCAGATGGAACATCAAGAAAAAGATGTGAAAGCGATAGGGGAAATATTTGCTGCCTTACGTGAGGCATGGAACAGGGGAGACGGAGCGGCTTTCGGGGAGTGCTTTACAGAGGATGCGGATTATGTGACATTCTCGGGGCAGCACCTGAAGGGCAGAAAACAGATTGCCGAGGTACATCAGTGGTTATTTGACGGTCCGCTTAAGGGATCCTTATTGGAATCCAGTGCTCAAACAGAATTGCTTCCGCGCTTTGTCACATCCGAAGTAGCCATTGTCCATGGGCTGGGGGAGGTCAAATTATCCGAAACTCACTCGGATCCAGACGACCGGAGTTCCATTAACACGAATGTAGTGGTAAAACGAAATGGAGCATGGAAAATTACCGCTTTCCATAACTGCCGCATTCAACAACTGCCACGCGGCAGAGGTTAACCAGAAGAACAAGCAGGTCCGTGACAAAGAACGCTTGACAATCACTCACGAAAAAATTATTATAATAACAAAAATGTTAGTTGTTACTAACTATCAGTCAGGGTGAATGGGTTGAGTACCAAAACAGAAAACACCGCCGATAAAATACTATCGTCAACCGTTGATCTTATGTCTGAGAAGGGATATAAGGCGGTAACCGTTAAGGAAATCGCCGCCGCTGCATCCGTCAGTGAAATGACCGTATTTCGGACATTCGGCTCCAAGAAAGCTATATTGGATGCCATCATTGATAATTACCTGTTCTCCGCACCGATTGATCAGCTAATCCAAAAGAACCTTACGTATGAGTTAGAAACCGATTTATTGATGATCAGTGAATTGTACCATGATTTGTTGAAGAAAAATAAAAAAGTATACCTCATTTCGGTCATGGAACGAAAAACGATGCCTGAAATTCATTTGAGCCTGCACAATAAAGCTCTAAAGTTTTTGAAAATCGTCACAGAATATTTCCAGGTCATGCAGCAAAAGGGCAAGGTGATCAAGGGCAATCCTGAGACCCAGGCATTAACGCTCATGCGGTTTAATTATGGGAAATTTGTTTCCGGTTTGCTTTTAGAGGGAATCACGCCTGGGTTCCCTGACGATAACCTGCGTGAGGCGATAGCGATTATAGCCAAGGGCTTAAAGCCCTAATTTTTTTCTGCTTTATGTTAGTTACTAATAACTAACACATGTTTAGATTCTTAGCATAATATTCTTTGAAGGGAGGATGTTGTATGACAAGGCTGTGGACGAAATCATTTCTGGGGTTGACGTTTACACTGTTTTTCTTATGCTTGGGGTTTTATATCCTTCTCCCAACGCTGCCGCTGTACATCAAACAGCTTGGTGTCAGTGAATCACAGTTGGGATTCATCATTGGAGCTTTTACGTTATCAGCAGTTGTTGCTCGTCCCATTACCGGCGGGCTATTGGACCGTTACGGCCGGCGCTTCTTTATCATTACGGGGCTGATTCTCTTCGCAATCACAATGTTTTTGTACAACTGGGCTGGCGGAATTCTCTGGTTGTTTCTTTTGCGAATCCTTCATGGCGTCGGATGGGCGATTTCCACCACATCCATCGGGACTTCGATTACCGATGTGATCCCTGCACACCGACGGGGGGAAGGAATGGGTTGGTATGGCATATCGATAACAGTATCGATGGCCATTGGACCTATTATCGGCGTATGGATCGTCCAAAGCGGCTCTTTCCAAAGTCTGATTGTTCTTGCTGCGTGTTTATCTGTTGCGGCCATTCTCATAGCCCTGGCAACCAAGGTTCCTGTTATACGATCGGATAACAGGAGAAAAATGGAGTTCTTCGACAAATCCGTCCTGCCTATTTCTGCGGCTATATTTTTCCTGGCTTTCACATACGGGGGGATCACTACATTCCTGCCGTTGTTCGCTGAATCCATCCAAGTCAACGCAGGCACCTTCTTTTTGGTCTATGCCATTGCACTGACGCTAACTCGTCCTGTTGCAGGAAAGTTAGCAGATCGTTATAGCGAAGGATCGATCATTATCCCGTCAATCATCATTACCATCATCGCTCTCTTTATTTTGAGTATATCCAATGGATTGACGGGGATCATCGCTTCTGCGATTCTTTACGGGATCGGTTTCGGATCAGCGCAGCCCACGCTTCAAGCAGCGACACTCAACCTCGTTTCTCCTGCGAAAAAAGGAGTGGCCATTGCCTCCTTTTTTACGGCCATAGATTTGGGGATTGGGTTGGGGTCCATCATACTAGGATTGGTTTCTCAGTATTTGGGCTACTCATTCTTATTTACTGTCTGCGCTGTTTCCGGATTCATATCTTTGTTGATTTTCGCTGTTTTTGTAAGGCGAAGATTACTTCGCAGAGAGGGGGATAGAAGCGAGGATTTTCATATGACATCCTAGACAACAAATTTTTATGATTGGATTGTTAGTTATTGATAACTAACAAACGATTTGCGAATTATCGCATGATAAGGAGGAAAAAGAATGACAACTAATAATTTGAACATTGGAATTATTCTCGGCAGTTCACGTCCTGGAAGAGTGAGCCCGCAAGTCGGGGAATGGATTAAGGAAATCGCCGGGCAACGCGGTGACGCGGTGTATGAAATCGTGGATATTGCCGCCTACAACTTGCCGTTTTTTGGAGACCCTGCAGGACAACAGCAAGTGGCTGCCTGGGCGCAGAAAATATCCAGCTTGGACGGATTTGTGTTCGTTACGGCTGAATATAATCACAGCATTCCAGGTGTGTTAAAAAATGCGCTGGATTCCGCGCGAACGGAATGGTACAACAAGGCGGCCGGCATCGTCAGCTATGGTTCCTCAGGCGGGACGCGCGCCGCTGAACATTTGCGCGGAATTCTGGCAGAATTGCAAGTGGCAGACGTACGCACACACCCCGCACTCAATCTGTTCACGGATTTTGAGAATTACACAGTATTTAAACCGGCCGACTTGCATATTGCCCATGTGAACGATATGTTGGATCAAGTGATCAGCTGGTCTGCCGCATTAAAATGGGTTCGCAGTTAACGGGACACGATCTTTTTATATCAGGAGACTTAGCTCAACAAGCTCTTCCTCATCGACAGGAAGAGCTTGTATGATTTTGGCGGGTTAGATCGTTAGATGATAAAGAAATTTGTGCAGGAAGCATGAAGCAATTAGCTTTTTTATTATTGGCGGTTGGGGTGTGGATGGAACGCAAATAAATTTATTGAGTCCGATAATATATATTATGTTAACAAATAAAATGAGCTGGAATAACAGTAACTTCAGATCGGAATTCTGATTGTCTGTTGACGTAAACATTACTCCATTGGCACAAGAGTGTAAGAACAACATCTGTCCATTTAAGAAAAAGTGGCTGCCTATATGAGTAAATTCGGTCATTACGAAAAAATAAAACCAAAGTGATTGCATAAATCGCTTGAAAACTGATATTTTACTACACAAAATCCTTTTTTTGTGTAGTAATTTTTTGACTTTGCTTTTCGTGTGAAATTCTACTGATAAACACAAGTACATAACTATATATTTTATGGTTATGGTACAAACGTACATACATTTGATTATATTTAAGTGTACTTGTTTAATGAACAGGTTCGTTAATCTGTTTTCGTTCTGAGTGTTATTTTAAAAAAGAATCCAATTTTATAGATTCCTCTAAAATGCTTGTAGATTTTATTTGTTGATCGTAGTTTAGGCAAGCCTGAACTGGTCCACTTTAGCTATCTCCTCCGTCTCAGTCCCCCCCTAGGTACGAACTTTTACATTATTCTCCCCCACTGATTTCACAATTTCTCAGCGAGATTCCCTATTTGTTAGCCGATACTTATCAGGGCTGCCAGACCGGATACGATACTCTCTCCTGTACAGAGTTAATAAAGTTATAGACTGATGTTGTTAATCCTACGTAGTTTTTGATTCGAAATACTGGCAGCTTCCGGATAATTAGTTTTAGACTGATCCGCTCAAAGAAAAACAACTGCAGACTAGGATGAGAAAATTAAGTCTGAACTGTGACCCATAAGAAGGACACTTTGAAAAAAGTGACCCT
>NZ_JBJQOQ010000041.1:0-46174 GCF_046036945.1 Brevibacillus sp. B_LB10_24
CCGGAACGGTCGAATTCAGCGTGGACATTCGCGACACTGACGAGGACCGGCGCGACGCCGCGATTTCCCGCATCCAATCCGTTGTCGACGATGTGTGCAAGCGCCGCGGGCTGACCGCTGAAGTGAAGATCAACGAGCGAGCCAAGCCTACTCTCTGCTCCGAGCAAGTGATGGCAACGATGGAGCGGGCCGCCGAGGCGCTAGGCCTTACCCCGCCGAAACTGGTCAGCGGGGCGGGTCACGATGCCATGTGCTTGGCCGAGATCGCTGATATGGGGATGATCTTCGTCCGCTGCCTGGATGGGATCAGCCACAACCCGAGAGAATATGCCAGTCAGGGAGACATCACGGCCGGGACGGAAGTGCTGCTGGCGACGACATTGGAATACGTGAAATAGGCAGTATTTTATCTTCCAAACAAGGAAAATGCGACACGGGAATCCCGCAGGCTTCGAGCGGAGGATTCCCTTTTTCTTGTTGCACTTTACCGCGTTTACGGCGAAAGCGGTATCCATTTTCAATAAGAAACAAATACCAGTCGATTGATGATATAATGTATAAGAATGAAACAAATGTAGGAAGTTCCCTGTGTTTTTGGGTATTTTAACCAAAACACTTGTAAAAATAGGAGTAGGCGGGTAGTGAGATATGGATGATATAAATATAGTTTCAATCGTGTATTTGTGCATTGTTTTTGGCCTTATTGCCTTGTTTGTTGTTTCTCTTACGCTTTTTATAAGAAGATTCCTTGTCAATTCCTCCATAAAAAATAATCAATTAAATAAAATTGAAAAGAAACTCGATAAAATCATAGAATTACTCGAAAAGGATAGAAACTCCTAAAAAGCGTAACAAGTCCGTAACATGCCAACAGTTTTGTTGTGAGATTTTTGACACTATCGAAAAAAGGCCTTGCTTTTTCTACACTCGTAGAGAATCGAGGTCTTTTTCTGTTTTTTTCATGACAGGAAGCCTAAATCGTCTACTTTGCTTAAAACAGGGGATGTTATGAATGGGTGAATACCCCATGGCGATAAGTGGGAAAACAAAAAAATATTGTCCGCGCCATATAGACATCAAGAAACAAAGATGCTACTTTAAAGATAGAAATCATTGATTTAATGCGTTTTTATTAGTCCTCGTACGGAGGACATTTGTTTGTCTGGAAACCACTTTGGATATCATGAAGGAGGAATCTGTCTTGGCGAGCAAAACTCTTGAGCATTTTTTGCAAGAAAATTTGGCGGGATTAAAAAGGGAAGGCCTGTACAATGAAATCGACCCGTTGGAGAGCGCAAACGGACCTGTCATCAAGGTCAATGGGAAAGAACTGATTAACTTGTCTTCCAACAACTATTTGGGTCTGGCTACGGATCAGCGGCTTAAGGAGGCAGCCATCGAAGCCGTCAAGACCTACGGTGTCGGCGCCGGTGCCGTCCGCACGATTAACGGCACGCTGAAGCTTCATGTAGAATTGGAAGAAAAACTGGCCCAATTCAAGCATACGGAAGCTGCAATCGCTTACCAATCCGGTTTTAACTGCAACATGGCCGCGATCTCAGCGGTGATGGACAAGGAGGATGCCATCTTGTCCGACGAATTAAACCATGCTTCGATTATCGACGGCTGCCGGCTGTCCCGGGCAAAAATTATTACCTTTAAACATTCGGACATTGCCGACCTGCGGGAAAAAGCCAAGCAAGCGAGCGAATCCGGGCTGTACAAGAAAATCATGGTGATTACCGACGGCGTCTTTTCCATGGACGGGGATATCGCCAAGCTGCCTGAGATCGTCTCGGTTGCTGAAGAATTTGATCTGATCACCTATGTTGACGATGCCCACGGCTCGGGCGTGCTGGGAAAAGGGGCGGGCACCGTCAAGCACTTTGGCCTGTCCGACAAGATCGATTTTCAAATTGGCACGCTGTCAAAAGCGATTGGCGTCGTCGGCGGATATGTCGCCGGACGGCGGGACCTGATCGACTGGCTGAAGGTAAGAAGCCGGCCGTTCCTCTTCTCCACGGCACTCACCCCGGGAGATGTGGCAGCCAGCATCAAGGCGATCGACATCCTGATGAGCAGCACCGAACTGCACGACAGGCTGTGGGAGAACGGCCATTACCTGAAGCAAGGCCTAAAACAGCTCGGCTTTAACATCGGAGAGAGCCAAACCCCGATTACGCCGTGTATTATCGGAGAAGAAAAGACGACCCAGGAGTTCAGCAAAAAGCTGTATGAAGCGGGCGTCTATGCCAAATCGATTGTCTTCCCAACCGTACCCAAAGGGACGGGCAGAGTCAGAAATATGCCGACAGCCGCCCACACCAAAGAAATGCTGGATCAGGCTCTGGCCATTTATGAGCAAGTGGGCAAAGAGATGGGGATTTTGCGATGAAAAAAATCTTGGTAACCGGCGCTCTAGGACAAATCGGTTCAGAGCTTGTCGTGAAGATGAGAGAGATTTACGGAGCGGAGAATGTCGTCGCAACCGATATCAGACCGCATGAAACAGACGAGTATCAGCCAGGTCCGTATGAGATCGTAGACGTGACTGATGCCAAAGGCATGTTTGAGGTGGCGAAGAAATACCAGGTAGACGCCATCATCCACTTGGCCGCCTTGCTGTCGGCGACGGCCGAAGCAAAGCCGCTGCTCGCCTGGAATTTAAACATGGGCGGGCTGGTCAATGCACTTGAGGTAGCCAGAGAGCTTCGCTGCCAGTTGTTTTCACCAAGCTCGATCGGGGCGTTTGGACCGTCCACGCCAAAAGAGCGGACACCCCAAGACACCATCCAAAGGCCGACGACGATGTACGGTGTCAACAAGGTGGCGGGTGAGCTGCTGTGCGACTATTACTACCATAAATTCGGCGTCGATACCAGGGGCGTGCGCTTTCCGGGGTTGATCTCCTACGTGACGCCTCCGGGCGGAGGCACCACTGATTATGCAGTCGAGATCTACTACGAAGCGATCCGGCGCGGAAGATACACGTCGTACATCGCGGAGGGAACCTACCTGGATATGATGTACATGCCGGATGCGCTGCAAGCCGTCATCAGCCTGATGGAGGCGGACTCATCAAAACTCATCCACCGCAATGCCTTTAATGTGACGGCGATGAGCGTCGCACCTGAGGATATCGCTGCGGCAATCAAGCGGCACATCCCCGAATTTGAGCTGGATTTCGACGTAGATCCGGTCCGGCAGGAGATTGCGGAGAGCTGGCCCGACTCCCTTGATACATCGGCGGCCAAAGCGGAATGGGGTTTTCAGGCAACATACGACCTGGAGAAGATGACCGCGGACATGCTCGCTAAACTCCGCAGCAAAATGCTGGAAAAAGTAAACTGACCAAAGACACCCCTTTGATGGTTCGTGATCTCAGAGGGGTGTCTTTTCCCTTTATTCAGTCGAAAATCCCTGGTAGTACACATATGGATCTTCAGGAGCTTTGACCGGCGTAATCTCGTCGGCCTGTAAAACCAGCAGATCATTCCCCTCGTATGTGATGATCCGAAGCGTTCCTTTGACGTGCACCCAGCTGTCTGTCGGGTACTTTTTCGCCTGGGGGGATTGGATCAAAATACCGGATACAACGGCATCCGCGGCGCAGCAGGAGACAGAGAAGCGGGCTGCCACGAATTCGTCTTCCGACAGGCTCGGCTGCCGATAGACAAATCCCGTCATCTCAAGCTTGTGTCCGTTAAATTCCTGGTAAAACAAATCGAGGATCGTCAGTCCGTCCAAGAAGATTTTGTCGTTCAGGTCGATGACCGGCTGTTTGTACATGGCGATCGCTGTTTTATTATAGAAGTCGCCAAACCCCGCATCCAGGAACATCCGTTCCAGTTCGACATCATCCTTGGGTTTTCCCGCAGCACTTTCTACAGGCTGGGGAGATGCCAGTTCAGGATCGCTAGAACTGGCGGTGTCCGGGAGATCAGGATCCACGGACAGATCGAGAGACGCCGGATCGGGATTAGACGAACGGCTGCTGTCCGGGTTATCATCGCCTGCATACGGAGCAGGGGCCGTTTTCCCAGACTCCTTATTCGCAGACAGTACCGTTTTCGCGTCCCCTTTTAACAGGTTCATCCCCTTTTGCTGGGCGACTTCACTCCCCAATACTTTATCCGGCAGGAAGAGCCCCATCGCCACTGGCAGAAGGAACAAGCTGTAGATCAGGATGTTTTTCCAAAACCCGCTGGGCAGGGTATGTACGCCGCCGCATTCACACTCGTCTTCAGATGCCCCTTTGATCGCTTGGACGAGACTGATGACAGACAAGAACACCAGGATGCCCAGCGTCACATAGCACAACGTCTGCAAGCGGGGAGCCAGGTAGTAGTTAATCGATCCGGTAAACAACAGCTTCGCCAATACGAGAGAAAACCCGCCTAGGACGAAGCAGCGGAACAGGTAATGGCGCCTGATCGCCTTGTCATTCATGAAAATCCCTCCTTACATGGGAAGAAAAAGTGTAAAAGCGAGAACGAGTGTGAATACGACGGCAATGAGCTTGGCGACAAAGGGGAAGCGAAACACACTGAGCAGCATCAACGTATTTTTGAAGTCGATCATTGGGCCGAACACCATGAAGGCGACGAGCGAGCCCTTGCTGAACGTATTGGCAAAGGAGGCTGCGATGAAGGCATCCGCTTCGGAGCAGAGAGAAAAGACAAATCCCAGACCCATCATGGCCAGGTGGGAGTAAACGGGCGTTTGCCCTACGGCAGTCAGGATCTCCCGCGAAAAGTAGACTTGCAGGACAGCGCTGACCAGAGCACCGAAGATCAAATATTTCCCCATGTCAAAAAACTCGTCCACGGCGTGTCTGAAGACCGCGCCCAGTTTGCCCCGATTGGCCTCATCATGCCTGGCCTCGTGTTCGATGCCAAGCTCCGCGCCCCATTTCAGCGGATTTCTTTTCAGGAAGATCTTGACCAGAGCGCCCGTCGATACAGCCACCAAGGCCGCAATCAGACTGCGGTGCAGCACCATATCAGGCTGTGCCGGGAAGGCCATGTAGGTAGCCGCCATAACCACGGGATTGATGACGGGGCCGGCGAGCAAAAATACGATGCCGACGTAGACAGGCATTCCCTTGAGGATCAGCCGCCGGACGATCGGCACAATCGCACATTCGCACACCGGGAACAAAAATCCCAACAAAGCGGCAAACGGGATGGCGATCAACGGGTTTTTGGGCGTCCAGCGGCGAACCTGCTCGTCCCGGACGAAGGTTTGGATGAACGCGGAGAAGAATACGCCCAACAATACGAAAGGAATTGCTTCGAGCAAGATGCTGAGAAACAGGGTTTTGACATCCAACAAGCGAGGCGATGCCGCGAGATGGAAGGAAGAGAAGTCAACGGTCTTGTCCATCAGAAAAATAGCAAGCACGACCGCAATAATGGGCAGAAACAGGATCTCCAACAGGTAATTGCGCCATTTTACCATTCGCTACACGACCTCCAGCTCACTAAAAAGGAATGTCCTTCCGATAGTATATAGCATATTGCAGTAAAACGAAATCATTACGTTTTGTAAAAAAAGAAAAGACTTTTTCGGGTTGACGGCAGTGGCAAAATGGTGTAGCTTATGTGATATAAACCGTAATGATTACGATTTAAAACGACGCTTTCGTTTTCCCATGTAACATCACAAGGGGCGCATGTTTGCGGCGCTGCATGGCATGGCGACCCTCAAGTCGCAGGGGAGAGCAATGGATATTAAATCGTAATTATTCTTATTTGAGGAGAGAAGCCTAATGGAAGACAAAAGAATTCCTGTAACGGTGCTGAGCGGGTATCTCGGTTCCGGGAAAACAACGATACTGAATCATGTTTTACATAACCGGGAAGGGCTTAAGGTCGCTGTGATAGTCAATGACCTGAGTGAAGTGAATATTGACGCAGAATGGGTGAGGGGCAACAGCAGTGTTTCGAGGGTCGACGAAAAAGTGGTGGAGATGTCTAACGGCTGTATCTGCTGTACCCTGCGTGAAGATCTATTGGTAGAGGTCCAGCGATTGGCGGAAGAGAATCGCTTTGATTATATTTTGATCGAATCGACGGGTATTGGCGAACCGGTGCCGGTTGCCCAGACCTTTACTTATGTGGACGAAGCGAACGGGATTGATCTCTCATCGATTTGCCGTCTGGATACGATGGTGACGGTTGTGGATGCCTACCGCTTTTGGCACGATTTTTCCTCAGGCGAAAGCCTCCTGCAGCGCGGACAGGCGGTAGACGAGACAGATACCCGGGAAGTGGTGGATTTGCTCATCGACCAGATCGAGTTTTGCGATGTTCTGCTGCTCAACAAGTGTGACCTGGTACCTGAAGAAGATTTGCAAGAACTGGAACAAGTGCTGCGCAAACTTCAACCGACGGCAAAGCTGATTCGCACGACCCGCGGACAGGTGGAACCGCGCGAGATATTGAACACGGGCCGGTTTGATTTTGAACGGGCAAGCCAGTCGGCGGGCTGGATTTTGGAGCTGCAAAAGGGCAGCCATACGCCGGAGACCGAGGAATACGGAATCTCGTCCTTTGTGTATCGGCGCAGGATTCCGTTCCATCCTGCCCGATTACATCGCTGGCTGGAAAATTGGCCTGACGAGGTGGTCAGGGCAAAGGGCTTTGCCTGGATTGCCACCCGCAACGATTTTGCCATCAGCCTGAGCCAGGCGGGTCCTTCTATCGAGATGGGAACGGCCGGTTATTGGGTAGCCGCGCTGCCTTGGGCGGAGCAGCAGGCTGTGCAGGCGGAACACCCTGAGCTGAAAGAAAGCTGGGACCCCGAGTTTGGTGACCGGGTGACGGAACTGGTCTTTATCGGGATCGATATGAACCGGGAAGAGATTTTGCGGGGGCTGGATCAGTGCCTGCTGACAAAGGAGGAGATGAGCCGGGATTGGCATTCCCTGCCGGATCCCTTGCCAAAAAGCAATGTGATAGTAGAGGCATAGCTGAAAGCCCGATCGTTAAAAATCAGGTCTGCAGGTTAGCGATAGCATCATAGCGAGCATGCGCGAAAGGCGCAAAGCTCGCTTTTTTTGTATTCGGAAAGGAGAATGGAGTTATCGAAATCATGGAAAGAAAGTGTAGACATTTATCAAAATAGAAAGTAAGATAAACACATGAATACATTATTGTCGACAATTAAGTAGACAATAAACATTTCGAAAGGAGAATGTTCCATGGAGATTCGCAAAATGGTCACGACAGTAGAAGAAACGTACATCGAAGGGTTTAAACAAGCGGAGAAACCGGTAAGGGTGGCGGTAGCCGCCGTCGTCATCAAAAATCCCTACGCAGGGAGATACGTGGAAGATCTGCAGCCGCTCATTGAAGAATACGCTGCCAAGCTGGGAAAGCTGCTGCCGGTAAAAGCGCTGGAAGCCTTGGGCTTGTCGGGCGAGGAGTGTGAAGGCTATGGCAAGGCCGCTTTGGTCGGTCTGGACGGGGAAGTGGAGCACGGTTCAGGGATCATTCACACGATGCTTTTCGGCAATGAGTTCCGGAAGGTGTGCGGAAATGCCAAAACGCTGCTGCCCTCGGCCGAGAAGCGCGGAGGAGCCGGATCTTCGATCGATTTGGCGATTAAACATAAAATGGATGCAAAAATCCGCTCCCATCACATGAGTTTCGAATTTCGAATTCCGGATGCTCCCCGAGCGGATGAGATCGTCATTGCAGCTGCAGTCACCTCATCAGGCCGGGCACACCCGCGAATCGGCTCCCTGCACGCCGAGTTGGCGGCACAAGGTGAACAACAAGAGTAAACGAAAGGGAGATGTTTGGCGATGACTCGCATTGGTTTTATTGGAATTGGACAGATGGGCAGGTGGATGTCCGAGCATTTGCTGAGTGCCGGCTACACCCTTACCGTTTATGACGCGAATCCGGAAGCGGCGATGGAAGTGATCAACAGAGGAGCGGTTGCCGCTTCCAGTGTGCAGGAGTTGGCCGAGAGAAGCGAAGTGGTGATCACGATGCTGCCCAACTCAGCTGCCGTAGAAGCGGTTGCCGAAGGTGAGGCTGGTTTGTTTCAGAACATGAAACCGGGCGGAATGATCATCGACATGGGCAGTTCCTATGCGCTTTCCACGCAGCGGCTGGCCAAGAGGGCAGAAGAAGCGGGCTTGACGATGATCGACGCACCGGTTTCAGGCGGTGTGAAAGGCGCCAAAGCAGCGAATCTGACCATCATGGCCGGTGGCTCTGAAGCGGACTTTGCCAGAGCGCTGCCGATTCTGCAATGCATGGGCAAAACGATCAATTTGGTCGGAGAAACCGGGGCCGGGCACGCCCTGAAAGCGATCAACAACTATCTCTCGGCCACTTCGATGTACGCCACTGCTGAGGCGATGATTCTTTGCAAAAAACTGGGGCTCGATTTGAACACTGCGCTGGAGACGATCAACCAAAGCTCTGGCCAAAGCTTTTCCACTCATTATAAATTCCCGACGTTTGTGACAACTCGGCAGTTTAACTCCGGGTTTTCTCTCGAACTGCTGCAAAAGGATGTCAGAATGGTAAACTTGATTGCTCGCGATCAAAAAATTCCTTTGCTGCTGGGCGGGCTCGTCGAACAAATCTACGAGATGGCCTTGCACTCTTTGCCGGGTCACCCGGATCATACGGAGATCGCCGCTTTTTTGGAGAGGATGACCAACATCACGCTATCTGAGGGGGATTCATAATGGCCGAATACACGAACAAGAAGTACGCCGACCTGCAGCCCAGCTGCACGGTCGACAGCGTCATCGAGAAGTTGTCCATTTCGAATACGCATATTTTCGTCGTAATTGCCGCGGCACTTGGATTTATGTTTGATTCGTTCGATACCTACATCGTTTCTTACGCGATGCCGTCGATCATCCAAGAATGGAATATTTCCCCCGTGGTGAACGGCATCCTGCAGTCCACGGGGCTATGGGGAATGTTCCTGGGAGCCATTCTCTGGGGACCGATTACCGACAAGTTTGGCAGGAAAGTAGGCTTTATCGGCACGTTGCTTGGGTTTAGCCTCTTGACTGGTTTGACAGCGCTTACAAATGACGTCTACACATTTGGGATCCTCCGGTTCGTCACGGGACTATGTCTGGGCGGGATGATACCGGTCGATACTGCGCTGACTTCAGAATACATCTCGACAAAGCATCGAGGACGATTTACCTCTGTATTAACGGTGTTATGGCCTGTCGGCATGCTGATCGCAGCCGTGCTTTCGCTTCATTATGTAACCGTTTACGGATGGCGGGTTCTCTTCATCGCCGGTGTCGTTCCAGCGCTGCTCAGTTTTCTGATTCGCTGGAAGGTGCCGGAGTCTCCAAGATGGCTGTCTTCGAAAGGGCGTCTGGACGAGACGAAAGAGGTGTTGAAAAAGCTTGGGGCAACGGAACAGGATGTGGCGAATTTGGAGCTGCAGCCGTTAACCGAAGAAAAAGCAGGCATTCGCGCGCTTTTCGAGCCCAAATATCTAAAAAGATTTATACTCACGGCCGGCTATTATTTCTTTGGCTACTTCGGTTATTACGGCTTCCTGCTCTGGCTGCCATCGATCCTGTCCAGTGTGTACGGGTTGACCATGACCAAGACGTTTACCTACACGCTGTTTGTCGCCATCGCGGCGATCCTTGGACGAGCTACGGCTTTCTGGACCATTGAACGGTTTGGCCGCAAACAGCTGTTCTACGTAGGCTTTGGGCTGGGGGGAGTGGCGGCATTGCTCTTCGGTCTGATTCAAAATCCCGTGCTTTTGGTCTGGGGAGCCTGCCTTTTGTCTTTCCTGTACGAGCAGGGGGTAGCAGGCACCGTCGTCTATACGTCTGAGCTGTATCCTTCACATGTTCGAGCGACGGCAACCAGCTGGTCTACAGGAGCCGGTCGCGTAAGTGCCGCCCTTAGTCCGGTTTTGTTTGGCTACTTCATGCAGATACAATTTTACTATGGCATCTATCTCACGATGGCCGTTTTCTTCTGGGTTGCCGTTGCGCTTGTTTTCTTCCTGGGTCCGGAAACAAAGGGAAAACGACTGGAGGAAATCGGGGCGGCATAATCGTAGAAAGATGAAAATGACAAGAAAGGAGCGATTTCTGTCATGTCTTACACCATCCATCCCCTTCACCTCGGAACTTTTGAGGCGATGGAAACATCCAATCTTCTCTACCAGGTCAATCCTGGCCTGAAGGTACGCCAGCCCATACTTGGCTGGCTGATTCTTGGCGGGAAGGAACCGATTGTGGTAGATACAGGCGGTTCTGATGAAGAATGGGCCAGGCAGTACCACCATGGACTGCAGCGGCTGCCCGAGCATACCATCGAAGCGCAGCTGCAGAAGCATGGACTGCAGCCGGAGATGATCCAAACCGTCGTGAATACCCACCTGCACTGGGACCACTGTTTTCAAAACGACAAGTTTCAAAATGCCACATTTTACGTGCAAAAGAAGGAGCTCATGGCCGCTGTCGCACCGCTGCCAACCCAGCGCGGTTACTACGAGGCTGGGATAAAGGGTGTCATCCCGAGCTGGATGAAAACCTTTGACCGGATGAAGGCAGTCGAAGGAGATGTGACGTTGACGGAAGGAATCCGCTTGGTGCATCTGCCGGGACATACGCCTGGCATTCAGGGAGTTCTCGTTGATACAAAAGAGGGGCCGTATCTGATCGCCAGTGATACCATCGGCGTCTATGAAAATTGGGAAGGCAATCAGTCGATGGCCCATATCCCACAAGGCATCCACTGGAGTTTGGAGGATTATTTCCAAACATTTGACAAAATGGAAAAGCTGGGGGCCAAGGTTTTGCCCAGCCATGACATGCGCGTACTGGAGGTTGATCATTTTGGGTGATCTGCAGGCTTTTTCTCCGGAATGGATGAAGCTTTTTCAGACAGCGGCAAACCATGATCTTGAGCTGTCGTGGATTGCCAAGCACGTACATTGCAGGTTTCTCTGGAAAATTGGCGGCCGCTCCTTCCTCTTTCAGATCCTGGGAGGGAAAATCACTTCGATCGCCGTACCTACCTGGAATGACAGCTGGGATTTCAGCATAGAGGGACCGGAAGAGGCTTGGAACAAATTTATCCAGCCTGTCCCGCCGCCTGTTTATCAGGACCTGCTGGGAATCGTCACCCGCATCCCGGACTGCCGTCTCGAGGGAAACAGGCTGATGGCCATGCAGTACATGCGAACGCTGACACGCTTGTTTACGGTCGCCCGCGAGGTGCAAGGAGGCGATGGGAGGTGATTCAGGGGCGCTATATAACCGCAGCCATCCAGAACAAATCGTATGATATCTATTACGAAACGGCCGGAGAGGGCATTCCGATCTTGTGTCTTCATACAGCCGGTGCGGATTCGCGGCAGTACTACGACCTGATGCGCAACAAAGAGTTAACCGCGAGATTTCAACTGATTGCCTTTGATCTGCCGTACCACGGGCGTTCGATGCCGGCTGACGGCTGGTGGATGGAACAGTATTTATTGACAACGGAAAGGTATGTGGAGACGATCATGGCCTTTATCGAAGCGGTCGGTCTTGAATTGCCGATCGTAATGGGATGCTCGATGGGGGGAAGCATCACTCTGGAGCTTGCCTGCCGGTACCCGGAGCGTTTTCGCGGCGTGATCGGCTTGGGGGCGGCAGCCCGGACGGAAGGCCGGTTCAACGAGTACTTATTCCATCCCCAGGTAAACGGCGGGGAGCTGTGCGCAACCAATGTGTACGGGCTTCTCGCTCCGCAAAGTCCGGAAGAGCTGCGCAGACGGGCTTGGTGGATCTACAGCCAGGGTTCGCCGGGGATTTACTACGGGGACATCTACTTCTACAGCGAGGAATGGGATGCGACCGATCGCGTCGGCCAGATCAACACGGAAGAATGCCCTGTCTTTCTGTTGACCGGAGAGTATGATTATTCGTGCACACCGGACATGTCGAGAAAGACGGCAGAAAAAATCCCGGGTGCGTCTTTTCAGGTGATGAAAGAGATGGGACACTTCCCGATGACGGAAAATCCTGATTTGTTCATGAAATATCTCGAACCGGTGCTCGCCGCTTTTTTAAAGCGGGAACGAGAAACAGGCGAATAAGCGATAAGGAGGAATCCGCGTGAAATATCGGAATGTTGGCAAGACAGGCATTCAAGTCTCCCAGCTGTGCTTTGGAACCATGTCGTTTGGCAAGGACGCCGACAAAGAGACGGCAAAAGCGATGTTTACCCGCTGCCTTGATGCGGGGATCAACTTTTTTGACACGGCCAATTCCTACAGCAGGGGTCAGGCAGAGGAAATCCTCGGGGACTGCATCAGGGACTGCCGGGATGAAATCGTGCTGACGACAAAAGTCTACAATCCGATGGGAACGGATGTGAACGCTCGCGGCCTGTCCCGCAGGCACATCATGCTAGAGGTCGAAAACAGCCTGCGAAGACTGAAAACGGATCGGATCGATTTTTACTTTGTTCATCATTTCGATCAGCTGACTCCGATGGAGGAAACCATCCGCGCGTTGGACGATTTGCAATCCCAAGGCAAGATCCTCTATCCGGGCGTCAGCAACTGGGCAGCCTGGCAAATCGCCAAAGCGCTTGGCATTGCCGCAAAAGAACAGCTGGCCCGGTTTGAGATCATTCAACCCATGTACAATTTGGTGAAACGTCAGGCGGAAGTAGAAATTCTTCCGCTCGCACAGTCGGAAGAATTGGGTGTCATCACCTACAGCCCGCTCGGCGGCGGACTTCTATCAGGAAAATACGGTACCAGTCAAAAGCCGGTTCAGGGAAGGCTGGTAGAACAAAAGCAGTATGCGGACCGGTATGCCGACAGGGTGAACTACGAGGTGGCAGACCGCTTCACCGCCTATTGCCAGGAAAGAGGGGTTCATCCCGCCACGCTGGCTGTCGCCTGGGCCATGTCACACCCGGGTGTGACCGCGGCGATCATCGGGGCGAGAAATCCGGATCAGCTGGAATCTTCGCTGCAGGCGCTTGAACTCAACATGACACAGGAGCTGCGCAGCGAAGTATCGGCATTGTCCATTGCTCCTGCTCCGGCGACAGACCGTTCGGAAGAGACGTTACGCTAAGCTTTCGACAAAGAGGAAGGAGGGGATCGAACATTCAGTTGGGAATCTCCTGGAAATATACAAGGATAACGGCGATGTTGTATAGTAGAAAGGGGTTTCTAACTGAGTAATGAGTAAAGAACAAAAGGAGAACATAGGGAATGAAGAAAAAAGCGGTAAAAACAGCTCCCATGTTTATAGCGGAAGAGCTAGCTACACGCATAGCAAAAGGCATCCTTCATCCAAAAGAGCATTTGATAGAAACCGTGATTGCCGAAGAATTTCACACCAGCAGAGCACCCGTTCGGGAAGCCCTGTTGATGCTGGAAAAAGACAGACTCGTGACCCGCATCCCCCATCACGGGTTTGTGGTGAAGAAATTCTCGAGAGAAGAGATTCATCAATTATACGATGCCGTATACCGTCTCGAAGAAATCGCGATGGCAAAGGCGATCCAGCATGTGGATGAGGAGCAGATCCGGCGGCTTGATGCCATTCTGGAAAAACAGGCGGAAGCCATCGAAAAGCAGGATATCGCTGGTTACTACGAGTTGAATGAAGAATTTCACTATACCATTTTTTCGATCGCCCAAAATGAGATTTTGACCGAAATGTATCAATCCTTGCGCAGATCGGCACGCCCCTTGCGCATGTCGTCGATGGCACACGGGAGCAACCTCTCGCTTTCCTACCAGGAACACCAGGAGCAAGTGGAAGCGTTAAAGCAGAGAAACAAAGAAGCTGCGATCGCAGCGATCCACAAGCAAGAGATCCGCTCGCTGAAAACACTGGATGTCCTTTACCCGGAATAGCGGAAAACACAGCTTCCGTGAACGGACGAAATGCCGGACAGAAGTTTAAACCTGCAAACATTCGTACATCCTTGTGGTAATTCAGTTTGTATCTTCAGGGGGATGTCAATGAACAGACGGGAAGATATCGGATTATTGCTGCTGCGGGTGGTCTTGGGGTTGGTCTTTCTCGTTCACGGGTGGTCCAAATTCCAGGGCGGGATCGATAAGACGGTCGGATTTTTCGCTATGCTCGGTCTGCCGGGAATTTTGGCCTATATCGTCGCCGTGATTGAACTGGTTGGCGGATTGCTGATGATTTTGGGTCTGGGCACACGGGTGATTGGCGCCTTGTTTGCGCTGGTTATGCTGGGAGCGATCTTTACTGCCAAGCTGTCGGCCGGTTTTCTCGGAGGGTACGAGCTTGACCTGATCCTGTTAGCGGCTTCGATCTGTCTGCTGTTGGCTGGAAGCACGATGTGGGCTTGCGATTCGCTCTTTCGGCGGAAAAACACATAATTAGCAAGGGGCGGATGCCTGACGGCTGAACACCTCCCGCTGATTGGGAGGGACAGCCGTTTTTTCTTTGCCCGGAAACAGTATTAGGTTTGGTATAATATTTCCATTGTGAGAAATGGCTTTCAACAGATAGGAAAAGGGGAGAGAACCATGCGAAAGAGTTTTGCCAGCGACAATTACGCGGGCATTCATCCCGAGGTGCTGGAGTCGATCATTCGCGCCAACACTGGCCACGTGCCCTCGTACGGAAAAGATCCGTATTCCGAAGCAGCGATTTTGAAGTGCAAGGAACACTTTGGTGAGAACATTGAGGTTTTTTTTGTGTTTAACGGCACTGCAGCCAATGTGATGGGACTGCAGGCCATCACCCGGCCGTACCAATCCGTCATCTGTTCGGATCAGGCTCACCTCAATGTCGACGAGTGCGGAGCGCCCGAACGGTTTACCGGCTGCAAGCTGCTGACTGTACCGACTGCGGACGGGAAGATCACACCCGATCAGATCAAACAGCACCTGATTGGCTTTGGCGACCAGCATCACAGTCAACCCAAGGTGATTTCCCTCACACAGTCGACGGAGTTCGGCACGGTGTACCGGCCAGAGGAGATCAAAGCGATCGCCGATCTGGCCCATGAGCATGGACTGCTGCTGCATATGGACGGATCGCGCTTGTCCAATGCCGCTGCTCATTTGGGCGTCTCCTTGAAGGCGCTGACGGCGGATGTCGGCGTAGACGTTTTATCGTTTGGCGGTACGAAGAACGGATTGATGATCGGGGAAGCCGTGATCTTTTTCGATCCGGACTTGGCCCGAGATTTTATGTACATTCGCAAGCAGGGCATGCAGCTCGGTTCCAAGCTGCGCTTTATTGCCGCCCAGTTCGAGGCCTTGCTGTCCAACGACTTGTGGCTTCAAAACGCCCGCCATGCCAACCGGATGGCCTCACTCTTGGCAAGCAGGATTGAGGGGATTCCCGGCGTGCACATCACGCAAAAAGTAGAGGCGAATGCCGTGTTTGCCGTGATTCCCCGGGAATGCATCGCGGCGCTATCCGAGCGCTACTACTTTCACGTCTGGTCTGAGCGGGAATCGCTGGTGCGCTGGATGACTGCGTTTGATACGACCGAGGATGAGATCGATCAATTTGCGGAGGATATAGTTAAGGCACTCTCTTCACATCAACAGAACTAGCACTTCATCTGGTGCAGACACCATGGGAGGACAACATGATTCGGAAAGCAAAACAGGAAGATGCCGCACAAATCATTCCGCTGCTCCACTGCGCGATCGGTTCCATCGCCAATACGCTTGCCGGGACGCCGGACGATGACGAGGCGCTGCGGATTTTGACTGATTTTTACCGGCAAAAGGGAAACCGCATCAGTTACGAAAATATTCTGGTGGAGGAACAGGATGGTCAGGTCGTCGGCATGCTGGTCGCCTACCACGGCAGCCGTTCCGACACGCTGGACAAGCCGTTGCTGGATCGAATCTGCCGCCAGACGGGCAGGACAGATTACACCTTCGAACGGGAAGCAGGGGAGGACGAGTACTATCTCGATTCGCTTGCCGTTCACGAAGCGTATCGTGGACGGGGGTTTGCCAAGGGGCTCATGCTGGCTTTTGAAGCGCAGGCGATGGCGGCAGGGCACAGGAAGCTGTCGCTGCTCGTCGAGGAAAACAACGACCGTGCCTTTGCACTGTACACAAAGATGGGCTATCGCGAGGACGGAAAAACGATGTTGAAAGGGACCGTTTTTCGCCATATGGTAAAATATGTATAACAAAATGCATACAAATGAAGCACAGATTTGCTCTATTATTCGTAAAAAGCTTGAAAATACCCGCATTCTGGTAAATAATCGTGGAAGGGTTACGACCCCTGATCGAGTCATTGCAATCCCTGGATTCGGTATCGTCCATAATATTCCAGGGATTTTCCTTTTCAGCCGCGTTGCACGGAAAAGGACATGCCGTTGATTTCGATCAAGTCGACAAGAGCAGACAGGTGATGAACGTTGGATTGGAATTCTCTTTTGCAAAAACAGGATGAAACGCTGCAACACGTATTAAAAGAACTGCATGACATCAAATACGCCCTGGATCAGGCTTCAATCGTGGCCATCACAGATCAGCGCGGCAGCATTCTTTATGCCAATGAGCAATTTTGCAAAATTTCTCGATACGAACAGAGCGAATTAATCGGGCAGGATCATCGGATTTTAAATTCCGGCTATCATCCTGCTGAATTTTTCCGAACGATGTGGGCAACGATCGGATCAGGACGCATTTGGCGAGGAGAAGTTCGGAACCGGGCGAAGGATGGTTCGTTTTACTGGGTAGATACGACGATTATTCCGTTTTTGAACGACCAGGGAAAACCGTATCAGTACGTCTCGATACGGAATGATATCACCCAGCGCAAGCAAATGGAGGAAGAGATCAAGAAAAGTGAGGAAAAGTACCGTTTAATAACGGAAAATACCTCTGACCTGATCGCCGTGATCGACCGGGATGGAACCTTTTCCTATCTATCCCCTTCCCATCAGGTTGTCTTGGGGTATGAGCCTGCAGAGATGATGTCGGGCAACCTGCTGCAGTGGGTCCTCGAGGCGGATCGGGATGCAGTGGAAGAAGTGATTCATACGGTACTGGTCACAAAAAAAGCGTCCCAGGTGGAATTCCGCATCCCGACCAAGAGCGGCAGTGCTATCGACATGGACGCCAAGATCAACCCGATTCTGAACCAATCCGGTAACGTAAAAGACTTGGTGCTGGTACTGCGGGATATCACGGAACGAAAAAAATCGGAGCAGACGATTTACCATTTGGCCTATCACGACACGCTGACAGAACTGCCAAATCGCCGGTTATTTATCGAACGGCTGCATAAAGAGATCAACCAGGCCAAACGCATCAAGTCGGAGCTGGCCGTCATGTTTCTCGATATGGACCGCTTTAAGGACATCAACGATACCTGGGGCCACGATGTAGGGGACCTGATTTTGATCGAAGCAGCCAAGCGGCTGAAGAGATGCGTCCGCTCGGAAGATGTCGTGGCCCGTTTGGGCGGGGATGAGTTTACTGTCTTGCTCGCCAACATCTCCCGAAAGGAAGAGGTTTCAGCAGTGGCGGAGCGGGTGATCGCCCAATTCCAAAAACCGCTGGAGTGGATGGGACATCAGTACAACCTCTCCTGCAGCATTGGAATTGCCATGTATCCTGCTGATGCGGCAAACGCTGATGATCTGCTGAAACGGGCGGATACCGCGCTATACGCAGTCAAATCACGCGGACGCAACGAGTACGAATTTTTTACGCCGGCGATGGAAGCCAAGTCGTTGGAGCGTATCCTCCTGGAAAACGAACTGCGCAAAGCTATCGAACACGAGCAATTCCGGCTCTACTATCAACCGAAAATGGATTTGACCACGGGCGAGTTGATCGGGATGGAGGCTTTGGTTCGATGGGTTCATCCGGAGCTGGGGCTGATCGCTCCGGGCAAATTTATCCCGCTGGCCGAGGAGTGCGGGCTGATCATCCCGCTGGGCGAGTGGATTCTGCGTCACGCCTGCGAACAAAACAAGGCTTGGCAGGAGAATGGATATCCTCCACTCAAAATCGCTGTCAATATGTCGGCACAGCAGTTTCAGCAGAAGAATCTGTTGGAAATGGTCCGCGGCATTCTCGAAGAGACCCGTTTGGCACCAGAGTGGCTGGAATTGGAGATTACCGAGAGCATCTTTTTGAATTCTGACAATGCCACCGCTATTCTGCAAAACATACGAGAGCTGGGGGTGCAGGTGTCGATCGACGACTTTGGGACAGGCTACAGCTCCTTTAGCTACATCAAGGATCTGCCGATCGATACGATCAAAATAGATGCTTCCTTTATCCGCGATCTGCACCACAACAAGGAGAGCCAGGCGATCGTGAAGGCCATCCTGACGATCGCCCAAAGCCTGAATCTCAACGTCGTCGCCGAAGGTGTCGAAACCGGCGATCAGCTTAATATCTTAAACGGGGATGGCTGTGCACAGGGACAGGGATATTACTTCAGCCAGCCGCTGGCCAGCCAGGAATTTGAAGAGTATCTGCGTGCCGCCTGCCAACCTCAAGCATAGTATGCTTCCCCTTTTGTTGGAAACCCTAAGAAAGGAACCGCAAAGGAGGGGATACGCGTGACAGACGAACAGAAGCCGCATGTCGTCGCCGTACGCAAAAATGGGGACGGCGACATCATCAAGCTGAAATTGTCTGACGGCAATGAGGTGGATTACCTCGTCGCGCAGCGTTTGGCTGAGCAAGGCATGATCGAAAACGTACAGGTATTCAAGGGCAGGGGTGGCGATATTCACCTGCGCAGCATTCCCGATGGCGACCCGTCCAACAACCTGGACAACATGCCTTTATTTTAAGCAGGGCAAAGACAAAACCGGTCTTCAGATAAGCTGAGGACCGGTTTTTTACGCTCATTTGATGATCCCGGTTCGCAGCGCGATCGCTACGGCTTCTGTCCGGTTTTGAGCATTCATTTTTCGCAAGGCAGACTTGATATAGTCTCGAACGGTATATTCGCTTATTCCCATGTGGTCGGCCATCTCCTTGATGAATTCACCCCAGGCCATTCGCTGCAGAACTTCGCGTTCACGATTGCTCAGTACCTGCCGGGGACGCTGTTCCCGCTCGATGAAGGTCTCTCCAATCATCTGCCCGTAGATGGTCAAAGCCTGAAGCATCTTTGTCCCGATCGTGCCCGGTCCGGCGTAACGGGTTACCGTGGCACAGCCGATTGTCAACGGTCCGCTGCAGATCGGCACGACGAGGAGGTAGGAGAGTCCTTGTACATATTTGGCGGGAAAATGTCGAGCCAAACTGGCGGAGTCGATGATGTCTGCCCGTTTCGAATGGATCGCGGCGTGCATCGGCGGGATTGTACGGACGTCTTCCCGAATCTCTCGAATGCTGTATATTCCGCGCTCGCACGCCCGGATGATTCCTTCGCCTGTTTCGTTCATGGCCGAGTAGGTAAACAATGAGGCCGCACGGAAATGAAACAGATCGAGAAATCCGCGAACAGCAAGAACATGTTTCGCCTCCTGCTGCTTTGTTTTGCAAATGCGCTCCAGGTAGCGCAGCATCTCGGCCATCTCCATGAACCAAAACCCCCCTCTTTTAGGGAATACAAGTCTGCCGGATCAGCAAGCTACAATAAGAGGAAGTAAGGCATGCCTCTTCCTTTCCTATACTGTATGTTCCGTATCTGGGAAAAATAGCGCTGTGAAAGGGAGAGCGGCTCTAACTGGGAGTATCTTTTCAGGAGGGGTATTCGTGAGGAAGGAAATGATTACGACGGGTTGTCGGGGACTGAAGACGGATCTGCTGCCGTACCAGCTGTATCAGAAGGCCAAACGGTTTGGCACTTGGAACCCGCAGGACATCGACTTCAGCCAGGACCAGGCAGACTGGGTGAGAATGACAGCGGAGCAGAGAGATGAGACGCTGCGCAGAATGGCCGGCTTTCTCGGGGGAGAGGAAGCTGTCACGCTTGACTTGCTGCCGCTGATCATGGCGATTGCCAAACAAGGGAGAATCGAGGAAGAGATGTTTCTGACCACCTTCTTGTTTGAAGAGGCAAAACATACGGAGTTTTTCCGCCTCGCGCTCGATGCTATCGGGGAAACAGGGGATCTTGCACAGTATCATGGGGACGCCTACAAAAGAGTGTTTTATGAAATTCTCCCCGAGGCCATGGAGCGGTTGATCACTGACCAGTCCCCGGAGGCGGTGGCGGAAGCATCGACGATCTACAATATGTTCGTAGAAGGGGTATTGGCGGAGACGGGCTATTACGCCTTTTACGAGGGGCTGAGCAAGGCGGGCGTCATGCCGGGATTGATGAAAGGGGTCGGCTACCTGAAAATGGATGAGTCGCGCCACATCAGCTATGGCACGTTTTTGCTACAGCGGTTGATTTGCGAACACCCTCAGCTGTTTGAGCAGATCGTCAAAAAGCTGGAGGAACTGCTTCCGCTAGCGCGGGAGATGTATCAGGGATTGGAGCAGAAGGAGAGCAGCGCGTTTGGCGTCCGGTATGCCGACCTGCTCAGCTATTCCCAAAAGCAGTTCAACGTCCGGATCGAGGTGCTGGCGCGGGCAAAGGGGCAATCACTGGAAGAGTTGTACAGAAACACGCAAGCGGCGTCTGATGCATAGCCGGCATAGGGAGACGGCAAGTTCTGAAAGGCGGAGCCTGATTGGCTCCGTTTCTGTTCGCCGGCGGCCCGCAGCGCAAGGGGTCATCCAAGTGTCGAGCGGTACCGTCTTGTCCTTGTCATTCTTCCCGCTTCTACTACAATAGAGAGAAGGGGGGAAATCTGATGAAATTTATCGATAACCAAGGGATCACCGATCCGCGAATCAATCTGGCGATAGAGGAATACTGCTTGAAAAACCTGCCTGACGATGAGGACTACCTGCTGTTTTACATCAATGAACCTTCGATCATTATCGGCAAGAACCAGAATACGATGGAAGAGATCAATATCGATTACGTAACGGAGCACAAAATCCACGTGGTGCGCCGCATGTCGGGGGGCGGTGCCGTCTACCACGACCTGGGCAACCTGAATTTCAGCTTTATCACCAAGGATGACGGCCAGTCGTTCCACAATTTCAAGAAGTTTACCGAACCTGTCGTACAAGCTCTGCGCCAACTGGGTGTCAATGCCGAGCTTACCGGGCGCAACGACATCCAGGTCGGCGAGCGGAAAATCTCCGGAAACGCCCAGTACTCGACCAAAGGGAGGATGTTCAGCCACGGAACGCTGCTGTTCGATTCCAATCTGGAGACGGTCGTGCAGACGTTAAAGGTGAACCCGCAGAAGATCCAGTCAAAAGGGATCAAGTCGATTCGCAGCCGCGTAGCCAACATCTCGGAATTCCTGAACGAAAAGCTCACCATTGAGCAGTTCCGGGAGTCGCTCCTCCGCTTTATTTTCCAAGGAGAAGAAGTGGTCGAGTACCGGCTGACAGAGGAAGATTGGGAAAAGATTCACGAGCTGTCAAAAGCAAAATACCAGAACTGGGACTGGAATTTTGGAAAATCGCCGAAGAGCAATTTCCGCCAGACCAAGCGCTTTGACATCGGAACCGTAGAGGTCCAGCTGTCAATCGACAAGGGAAAAATCCAGCAAGCGAAGGTGTACGGCGACTTTTTTGGCGTAGAAGACGTAGCCGATCTGGAGCAGATGCTGGTCGGCGTCGTTTACGAAAAACAGGCCGTCTATGAGATTTTATCGGGTGTCGACCTTGGAAAATACTTCGGCAAAATCGATGCCGAAGAGTTGACCGCACTGTTTTTCTAAGGTTTGCTTGCATAAAAGGGCCTCTGTCAGGCAAACTACAGCAAAGATGTACCTTTTGCCAGCGACTGGAGGGCCTGCCGATGAATATGGAAGATAAAGTATGGGCTGCTTTGGAAGAAGTGATCGATCCTGAACTTGGCATCAACATCGTCGACCTGGGATTGGTGTATGACGTTGGCGTCGATGATCGTCAAAATGTCATCGTCACCATGACGTTAACGACGCCTGGCTGTCCGCTGCACGGTTTTATTTCCGACGAGGTAACCAAGAAGGTAAAGGGCATTCCCGAAGTGAAGGAAGTGGAAGTCAATCTCGTCTGGGAACCAGCCTGGACACCGGCCCGGATGAACGACAAAGCCAGGGAGGAATTTAGACAGCGCCATGCCATGTTGTAGATCAACAGCGAACCGCCCCAACAGGCGGTCAGTGGGCGGCAGCAACCGTGAAGGGGCTGCCGCTCCATTTTTTCAAGGCTGCAGGCTAAGAGTTGAAACGCTTACTTGACAGAATTCAGCACACGACATACAATCAAGTGTAAATTCAGAATATTCGACGAGAAAGGATATATCTTTATAACTATATACACTTTGGAGAGTGAATGATGAAACTGGACAAGAATTCGCCGATCCCGCTATACCACCAGTTGAAGACGATCATCGAGGAGAAGATTGCGCTTGAAGAGTGGCTGCCGGGCTTTCAGCTGCCGACGGAAAACGAGCTGGCCGAAGCTCTGGAGGTAAGCCGGATTACTGTCAAGCGTGCCATTACCGATCTGGTGCACGCTGGCCTGTTGTACCGTCAGCAGGGCAAAGGGACGTTTGTCACCAGGAAGGGAAGAGAAGAAGATCTGTACCAAAGCGTTAGCCTGGCTAATGACGATGCCAGCTACCCGCACAAGACTGTCAGCTTTTCCATCGAACCGGCGGGGGAGAGTATCGCCAAGGCGCTGGGGATAGCAAAGAGCGACCTCGTAGCCAAGATCAATCGGATCAAGCTGGTTGACGAGGAACCGACCGTCATCGAGTATTCGTACCTTCCCTGCGATGTCTGCCCGGACTTTACGCCGCAGCTGATCGAGAACGACTTGATCTACAATGTCCTGAAAAAACGCTACCAGGTCGTACTGGACCGGGCCAAGATATATCTGGCCTCCTCTGTAGCGAATGAGTATGAAGCGTCCCTGTTGAAAATTCGGAAAGGGACATCCGTGATTGTAATGGAGCGTACCACCTACACTTCGCAAAACCGCATCGTCGAATTTTCCAAGTTCATCGAGCGGTCGGATCGTGCCCGGTACTATCTGGAAGTAAAACTGTGATTTTCTTAAAAAGGAAAAAGCGCAGGGAATCAGTTCTTCACCTAAAAAGGTTATATCAATATATCTATATAAGGAGGAAGAGGTATATGAAAAAACGGTTAGGGTTGGGGCCGTTATTGCTGGCAGCATTGCTGGCAACGGGCTGCGGTGCAGGTGGACAACCGGCATCTTCCGGCGGCAAAGAAGAAAGCAGCACATTAGTCGTGGCTGCCTATGGTGGAAGCCACGAGAAGGCGATGAAAGAGTCGATCATCCCTTTATTCGAACAAAAGTACAAGGCGAAAGTGACCTATGTCACGGGCAGCTCAATGGACACCTTGGCGAAGTTGCAGGCACAAAAGGACAAACCGCAAATAGATGTGGCCTTTATGGACGATGGCCCGCAAGCTATGGCAAAATCCTTCGGCTTGTTGGCACCCCTTGATCCTGCTAAAGTGCCTCATTTATCCGAAGTCTACGACATCGCAAAAGATAGTGACAACATAGGTGTGGCAACCGGTTTGGACGCTACCGGACTGTCGTACAATACCAAGGTGTTTAAAGAGGAGGGATGGACTGCGCCGTCTTCCTGGAACGATATTAGCAACACGGAATTTAAAGACAAGCTGGTGCTGCCCTCAATTGCCAATACTTACGGGGTTCACTTGTTGGTCATGTTAGCCAAGGCGAACGGAGGCAGTGAGAGTAATATTGAGCCCGGTTTTGCCAAGCTTAAGGAAATTGCCCAATATGCTGTTACCTTTGACAAGACGGCTGACGTTTCCAATTACTTCATGCAAGGCGAAACTGTTATATCTGCTTGGGGGGTTGGACGCACCTTTACGCTTCAGTCGAAGAACTTCCCGATTGACTTTGTGTACCCCAAAGAAGGAGCCGTAGCCTTAATGCCGACAGCAAATCTGGTAAAAAATGCTCCCCATCCCGAGTTGGCACAAGCATTCATCGATTTTATGCTAAGTGAAGAAGCGCAGGAAGCGCAAAGTAAAGCCACTTTCACAGGACCGGTCAACAAGCAGGTGAAGCTGCCCGAAGATGTGGCAGCCAAGGTGGTCTACGGCGAAGAGACGGTCAACAAGCTGGTAAGGATGGACTGGAAGACGGTCAACGAAAACCGTGCCGCCTGGACGGAGCGGGCCAACAAGGAAATCGAGATCGCTCACTAGAAGGGGGAAGGCATGTGAGTTACCTGCGGCTGCATAATATAGTCAAAACATTCGGTCAAAGCAAAATTGTCAAACACCTGTCGCTGGACATCGAAAAAGGGGAGTTGATATCGTTTCTCGGCCCTTC
Source organism: Brevibacillus sp. B_LB10_24 (assembly GCF_046036945.1). Taxonomy (NCBI): domain Bacteria; kingdom Bacillati; phylum Bacillota; class Bacilli; order Caryophanales; family Paenibacillaceae; genus Brevibacillus; species Brevibacillus sp. B_LB10_24. The sequence goes on from NZ_JBJQOQ010000041.1 coordinate 24,361, forward strand.
CGGCTGCGGCAAGACGACCACGCTCAACATGATCGCAGGATTTTTGGCATTGGACGAGGGAGCGATCGAAGTAGAGGGGAGGCCGGTACATAACCTCCCCCCTTACAAGCGAAGCATGGGCATGGTCTTTCAAAATTACGCGCTGTTTCCCCACATGACTGTCTACGACAACGTCGCTTACGGACTGAAGCTGCGCAAGGTCCCGCGGGATCAGATTCGTCAACGGGTGCAGTCGGCACTTGAGATGACGAGGCTGGAAGCCTTGCGGGACCGCTATCCCAAACAGCTCTCAGGGGGGCAGCAGCAGCGTGTGGCGATTTCCCGCGCGCTGGTGATCGAGCCGACCGTCCTGCTCTTGGACGAACCGCTCAGCAACCTGGACGCCCGGCTGCGCCAGGAGATGCGCGAGGAGATCTCGCTCATCCAGAAGCAGGTGGGGATCACCACCATATTCGTCACCCATGACCAGGAAGAAGCCCTGTCCATTTCTGACCGGATCGCGGTCATGAACGAGGGCAGGATCGAACAGGTGGATACGCCGGAGCAAATCTACAACCAGCCGAAGACGTCTTTTGTCGCCAGCTTCATCGGCGAAGTAAACAGGCTGTCAGGGGAAATCGTCGGTTCCACGGAGCAGGAATGTACCGTGCATGTATACGGCAACACCCTCCAGCTCCCTCTGCCGCCCGCTCCGGCTGGCATAGGGCGTGCAACCTTTTACATCCGCCCGGAGCGAATGCACATCTCCCGCGTGAAGCCGGACGCATATCCGGCGGTTGCGGCCACGCTGGCGAGGAAGGTGTTTCTCGGATCCAAGACGCGGTTCATCCTGCAGGTCAGAGATCAGCAGATCGTGGCGGAAGCGTCAGAATCATCAGTCGGCATGGACGATATCCTGCAGGATGAACAGGTATATGTCTATTGGGAGCCAAAGGATTTGTTGTTGGCGGGAAGCGAGGTGTAGGCGTGCAACCTGCTATCGCCGAAAGCACAACTCAGCCCAATCGGAAAAAAGCGCGGAAATGGGACGTTTGGCTGCTGCTCTTGCCCTGCTTGCTGATCTTTGTCGTTTTCTTCCTGGTTCCGCTGCTCTATCTGTTCGTCGGAAGTTTTCATCCGTTCGATCCTACCTCCGGTATGGGCGAGGGCTGGACGTTGGAAAACTATGGGAAATTCCTGTTTGATCCTTTTTATCTGGGCGTCCTGTGGAATACGATCAGAATCGGTCTGGTCACGACGATCGCTGCACTTGTGATCGGGTATCCAGTCGCGTACCACCTCGTCCAGACCACGGGCCGAACGCGCAACCTTCTGACGCTCTTGCTGCTCTCGCCGCTCTTGATCAGCATGGTGATCCGCTGCTACGGCTGGGTGATCCTGCTGGCCAACAACGGGGTGATCAACAATGTGCTGCTGTCGCTTGGGTGGATCGACAAGCCGCTGAAATTGCTGTATTCCGAACTCGGAGTGGAGATCGGGATGGTCCATGTCCTGTTTCCGTACATGGTGCTGGGCATCGTCGGATCGCTGGAACGCATCGATCCTTCAGTTTTACAGGCGTCGCAAAATCTCGGGGCAAGTCCGGTACGGACGTTCTTTTCGGTCACGCTGCCGCTCAGCTTGCCGGGAGTTTTCGCCGGTTCCGTGATGGTGTTCAGTCTGGCGTCCAGTTCGTTTGTGACCCCTGCGATCCTCGGCGGGCCGCAAGTGAAAGTGATGTCCTACCTGACGTACGAACAGGTGGTCGTGCTGCTCAATTGGCCGTACGGCGGGGCGATCGGCTTTGTCTTGATCCTGATGACGACGCTCATCCTGCTGATTTACAGCCGCTTGCTCAACCAATCGAAAGCGGGGGTGGCGATACAATGAACCGGTCATACTCCAAGTGGGCGCTCCGAGGGTACGTCAGCTTGATCTATCTTTTCTTGCTGGCTCCGGTCGTCGTGATCCTGCTCTCCTCCCTGACGGAGACGGAATATGTCACATTCCCGCCGAAGGGAATTACGCTGCGATGGTATGCCGAGCTGTTCAACCATCCGGAATTCATTCAATCGTTCGGCTTGAGCTTTACCGTCGCGGCCGGAGCGGCTTTGATCGCAACTGCGTTGGGAACACTGGCTTCACTCGCACTGGTCCGCTATGACTTTCGCGGCAAGGCGGCCTTGACGCAATTTTTCGGGTCGCCCATGCTGATACCGTCTGTGGTCTTTGGAATTGCCCTGCTGCAGTATTTTTCCTGGATCGGACTTGCGGCAAGTCCGTTGGCGCTCGTCCTGGGCCATATCATCCTGACCGTCCCCTACGTCATCAGGCTGGTGATGGCCAGCCTTGTCGGCTTCAACCGATCGATTGAACAGGCAGCGATGAATCTGGGGGCATCTCCCCTGCAGGTGTTCTTCCACATCACATTGCCGGTGATCAAATCAGGGATCATCGCCGGGGCCGTGTTTGCTTTTATCACCTCGTTTGACGATTTGACGGTAGCCTTGTTCATCGTCAGTACGGATGTGGTGACGCTTCCGGTGCGGATTTTTACCTACATCCAGTACCAGTACGATCCGATCATTACGTCCGTATCCAGCATCATGATCTTTATCACCATCCTGCTGATGATCGTCATCGAAAAGGTTTTTGGGGTAGGCCGGCTGTACGCCATGAAAAATACGGAGGAGGAGAGACATGGAGATTCTGCATCATCCGGTACTCGGTGAACTGCCAGACGCAGAAAGGATTACGATCGATTTTGAGGGGCGAAAGATAGAGGCCCGGCCCGGCCAGACGGTTGCATTTGCCTTGATGGCAAACGGCATTGTCGCGCTGGGGCGAAGCCGTAAATTGCGGCAGGCAAGGGGTGTGTATTGCGCTTCGGGGAGATGCTGCAGTTGTTTTATGACGATTGACGGACATGAACACGTCCGGGCTTGTGTCACCCGGGTGCGGGCAGGCATGAAGATCCGGCAAAACACAGGCGATCCGCAGGTAGGGAGAGATCTGGATGAAGACTGACATACTCGTGATTGGCGGCGGTCCGGCAGGATTGCTGGCGGCTTATGAGGCAGCCGCCAGCGGCAGGAAAGTGACGATTGTCGAGGAATCGTGGTCGCTTGGCGGTCAACTGCGCCAGCAGACACAGGTGCTGGAGGATTTGCCCGCCCCTTATACCGGGGCGAGGGGATTTGTCTTGGCCGAGCGGCTGCTTGGGCAGCTTGAACCGCTTCCTGTCGATATTCTGCTCGAACACGCGATGATCGGCCGCTTTGCCGACGGCAGCATCGGCATCAGTGACGAGCAGCAGGTGCAAAGGGTCGCCGCTGCCAGCGTAATCTTCGCGACGGGAGCTGCCGAAACGCCTGTCACCTTCCCCGGCTGGACTCTTCCAGGAGTGATGACGCCAGGAGCTGCGCAAATCGCCATCAACCGGGAACGGGTGCTCCCCGGGAAGAAGGCGCTGATGGTCGGTTCCAGCGACTTCGCGATCGAAGTCGTTCGGCAAATGCACGAGGTCGGCATCGATGTGCTGGCAGTCGTAGAGCAAAGCGGAGCGATTCAGGCCAAGCGGAAAGAAAATCATCAGTACGCGGCTGAACATGTCCCCGTGCTGCTCGGGGCTGAGATTAGCGAAGCGAAAGGTACGGGAAGGGTAGAGCAGGCCTTCGTCCGAAAGAACAGCACGGATCAGCCGATCTCCTACGAGGTAGATCTGATCTGTACGGATGGCGGACGCCACCCGATTTTGGAGCCGTTCTCGATCCTCGACTGCGAGCTCGCTTTCCGGCAGCAGTTGGGCGGGTGGCTGCCCAGCTACGATATGGACCTGCAGACCTCTGTCGAAGGGATCTTTGTCGCCGGTAATGCGGCCGGCGTCAGCAGCCAGGCAGCCTGCTTGCTGACCGGAATGATCGCCGGCATTTCCGCAGCCGCCCGCGTAAGCCAGCCGTCCAGCCGGCAAGAGCTGGCGCAGCGCAAACAGGAACTGTGGCAAGCGTTGTGCCGCATCGAGAACGGGGTTGATCCGTTGGTGTGGGATGAGAGAGTGAATCATTTATCCGAGTGGATGAACCTGAGGTTGTCCCGCGATCCAAGCGAGTGGCTGCACGTGTCAGGTCAGGGGAAGGAGTGAAGTACATGGACACATCGACGATTCTCTGCCGCTGCGAAGAGATCACGGCCGAAGAAATCCAGCTGGCACTGCAGCAGGGGGCGGAAAGCTTTGATGATGTAAAGCGATTGACCCGCTGCGGAATGGGCCAGTGTCAGGCGAAAATCTGCCGCATACCGGTGTCGCAGTACATCGCCGACTGCAGAACGATTCACGTCTCAAGCGTGCCGCTGCCCCGTTTGAGAATGCCGCTGCGACCCATACCGATCGGAGTCTTGGCTGCGAGTGTAGACAGCGCTTTTGCGGAAAACGCCCTGTTGGCGGAAGCAGAGCAACCACACCAGGGAAGCAAGGACGGAGGAGGGGATGCAGGTGAGAAGTGAATACGAGACGATCATTGTCGGCGGCGGCGTGATCGGCAACAGCATCGCCTGCCACCTGGCGGAAAAGCGTCAGGAAGGCATCCTCTTGATCGAACAAAAATATCCCTTGACCGGAACTTCTGGCTCGACACAGGCATGGGTCTGGGTCCACACCAAGACTCCATCGTATTACGGCGAATTCAGCATGTACAGCTCGGAGCTGTACCCTTATCTGGAGCGAAGGATCGGCGATGTGGAATTCCATCGCACCGGGGGACTGGCTCCGTTCTTCACCGAGGCGGAGCGGGAGCGGGCGAAGCGGCTGGCCGAAAGTCAGGCGGAAGTGGGAATCGAGATCCAGGTGTTGACCCGTGATGAGGTATTGGCGATGGAACCCGCGCTCTCCCCGGAGGTGGCCGGTGCTACCTTCAGCCGGATTGACGGCAACGTCAACCCGCTGCGGCTGGTGGAGATGTACATGCGCACAGCCAAAAAGCACGGGGTGGAGTACCTGTTTTACAACCGCGTAACCGATCTGGAAAAACACCGCGGCCAATTTGTTGTCCATTCAGAAAAAGGTAGTTTCACAGCGAAAAATCTGATCCTCTGTGCCGGTGTCTGGTCGCGGGAAGTCGGAAAAATGCTTGGCATTAACATACCGATCGATCCGGTTCGGGGCCAAATTCTCATCACGGAGCCGCTCGCCCCGCTGATAAACCATACGATCAGCAGCATGAGGCAGACGCTCAACGGCGAGGTGTTGATCGGTTACTCGCACGAACGTGCGGGGTTTGACCGCAGCAGTACGCTTGACATCATCCAGAATACGGCAAGCCTGGCCGCCCATGTCGTGCCTGCTCTCGCAAAGGCCCATGTCGTTCGCTGCTTTTCCGGCATCCGGGCGATGCCGGAGGATGAACTGCCGATTCTCGGCAAGGTTCCAGGAGTGGAGCACCTGTACGTTGCCGCCATGCACAGCGGCATTACGCTCTCTCCCCTGGTAGGGACGCTGATGACAGAGTTGATCACGGAGGGAGACACGTCGATCCCGATTGACCGGTACAGTATCACCAGATTTGCTTGAAGCCAAAAAAGACATGGAGGGAAGCAGGATGCCATTGGTACATATTGAGCTGTTGGAAGGAAGGTCAGATGAGAAAAAGCTAGCCATGATTCGCCGCGTCACGGAGGCGATGGCGGAATCCTTGGAGATCGAAGCGGAAGAAGTCGACATCATCGTCCGGGAGGTCAGGCGAAAAGATTGGGCGACCGGCGGCGTCACCTGGGACCGGCAGGGATGATCGGCTGAGGGTGCAGGCAGGAATTCGCAGACAAGAGTCGAACTAGATAAAATCGTCAGAAAAGATAAGGGCGCAGTCGGAGCGCCCCGTTTCTTTTGGCTGCGGACAGTGTGAAGTATCGGCAGTGTTGTCAAAAGCAAGCATAGGAGGAATACAGATGATCACGATTACATTCCAAAAAGAAGGCAAGCTGTGTCTGGGAATGAAAACCGACAGAGGAATCCTGGATGTGGAACAGGCGGTTGCAGCCTTTCCCGAATATCAGGACGCGCCGACTACAGTAGGCGACCTGATCGCCCGCGGCGAAGCGGGGAAAGCGCTTCTCGCGCAGCTGGCAGACAAGGCCGGCGAAAACAGCTCTCTGTTCCTCGAGGAGGAGACGCTTCAACTCGGCCCTTGTGTCCCTGAACCGCCAAAAATCGTCTGCGTCGGCCTTAACTACAAAAAACACGCAGATGAGTGCAACATGCCATATCCGCCTGCTCCGCTGTTATTCAGCAAATTCCATAATACACTGGCGGCACACGGTGACGAAATCGAGCTCCCGCAGGCTTCTACCCAGGTAGACTACGAGGCGGAACTGGTGATTGTCATCGGAGCGCAAGCGAAAAACGTAACGAAGGCGGACGCGTTGTCGTACGTTTACGGCTACTGCAACGCCAACGACCTGTCGGCGCGCGATCTGCAGTTTAAAAGCTCCCAGTGGCTGCTCGGCAAAACGTGTGACGGTTTTTGTCCGGTCGGTCCTTACCTGGTCAGTGCCGACGAGATCAGAAATCCCAATGACCTGCGCATTACCGCAACGGTAAATGGAGAAGTCCGCCAAGACTCCAACACATCAGACATGATTTTCGCCTGCGACGAGATCATCAGCTACATATCAGAGCATATGACCCTGCAGCCCGGCGATCTGATCTTGACGGGAACACCTGAAGGCGTCATCACGGGTTATCCGGAAGATCAGCGCGTCTGGCTGAAGGATGGGGATGTCGTCACGATCGAAATCGAAAAACTGGGCCAATTGACCAATCGTCTCAGAAAAGCCTGAACAAAGAGATCGCCCGATCCAAAAGCACCTCAATCGAAAAGCAATGCCGGACTCCGAGCAGCGGAATCCGGCATTTGTTTTTCACTCAAGAGGCTTGCGACATGAGAGTAGGATGTTGTTTGTTACGCCTTGAATTTCCCAACGATCGTCTGCAGCTCGTGTGCCATCTGGTTTAATGTTTGGACAGACTCAGCGATCATTTGTGTGGATGCAAGCTGTTCTTCAGCTGAAGAGGCAACAGCAGAGATGTTGGCCGCCGACTCTTTGGCGATGGAGGCCAATTCCTGTACGGTTGCGGACACCTCTTCGGAGCCGGCCGACATCTGCTGGGAGATGGCCGATACCTCCTGCACCTGATCCGCGACGTCCTGAGTGGCCTGCAGAATATGCTGGAATGCCAGGCCCGCTTCGTTGGCTACGTGGATTCCCACCTCGACCTCTCGCGTCCCTTCCTGCATCGTCTGTACGGCTTTTGCCGTATCCTGCTGCGTTTCTACGATTAAACTGGTGATTTGCGCGGTAGACCGTGCCGATTGCTCAGCCAGTTTGCGCACCTCATCCGCTACGACGGCAAATCCCTTGCCTTGTTCACCCGCTCTTGCCGCTTCGATCGCGGCGTTGAGCGCCAACAGATTCGTCTGCGAGGCAATCTCGGAGATCACATCGACAATCTTGCCGATTTCCTGTGAACGCTCATCCAAAGTAGTGACGACGAGAGAGGATGAGTTGACAGCTCGGCTGATCGCATCGATCTGGCCAACCACTTTGTTGATAGAATTGTAGCCCTGCTGCGCTTTCTCGGCCATGTCAGCCGATGACTCGGCTACGTTGGAGGAGGCTTCCGCGATGCGCTGAATGCCGATCGCCATCTCATCCATGGCTTTGGCATTTTCTTCAGCAGACTGGGCCTGGGTCGTTGTACCGCCGGCCACTTCCTGGATGGCATTCGTCATCTGATTGATCGAGGCGGTGTTCTGCTCCGCGGTCACGGACAGCTCGCTGGCAGAAGCGGCGGCATGCTCGGCGTATTGCTGCACGCGGCGAATGATCGTTCTCCACTGGGACAGGAGGCCGTTTACCTTTTGACTCAATACGCCCAGCTCGTCCTGGCTGTCCACCTTCAGCTCCAGATCCAATCTGCCCTCGCTCATCTGACTGATGGCATCAAACACGTGCTGCAGCGGCGAAAGAAATCTGCGCAAAGCTACAAACTGAATTACGAAAATACCGATAAAGGAGAGGATCAGGACGGCTGCCAGCCACAGCAACAACTGGTTAGTGCCTTTGGCGATGATGCTTGCATCCGTATCCACTCCGAATATCGCGATTACCTGCCCGTTATCATCCATAATGGGCTCCAGGATGGTCATCCACGTGCCGTAAGAGTCGGTATAGACACCAGTGTTGACCGCTTCCTTCGAGCTCATCAGGCGTTGGTAGGCAGCGACCCATTTGTCTGCTTGTTCAAACATATCCCCGGGGCTGTAGCCCGCTTCCTGCACATCGGTAGGAACGGCAACGGTCAGATTGGTATTGCCATTGGTCATTTCCGCTCCGAATATGTATCCTTGGGCGATGTTGGGGTTTTCCTTGGACATGCGGTCCAGCTGCTGTGTCAGCTGCTTTTGAACGGGAGCGGATTTTTCATGCTGGATCAAGGCTTGTTTCACGTCGTCCAGCTTCAGCCCGCCTTTTGCGTAGGAGGCAAATCCCCGCGCCTGTTGATCCAGATTTTCCAACAAAAAAGCTTTTTGGATAAAGTAACTGGTCAGGGTGAGTACGATCCCCATCAGTAAAATGGTCAGTGTCGATAAGATGAGATTCTTGCCGAAAAAAGATAATCGTGAACCTAACCGAAACATTTGCTCTTCCTCCTGTTATAATAGTAACAATTTAATATTTTGCAAGAATTATGCCGAAAGAGAAAATAGGAAGAATAGGGCAGGAAGTGATCGAGACTGAAACCGTTGATGAAAAAAGTAGCCATTATTGCCGGTTCGCTGCGTACGGCAGCATCCATTGCCAACCAATTGGACTCTTTATTTGGAACATTTATCTCATTCACCGCATTTTCGCTCGAAGATTGGCCGGAAAACAACGGCGATTTCGACATGGTGCTGATTAGTACCCACACCATTTTCACTCGGAGGTCCGCCCCCAAAATCAAGACAGGAACAGTTGTTCTCGTCATCAGACGCACTGTGAGAAGGGACAGCTGGGAAAGAGTGATGGCGATTCCTTCCGGGGAGAGGTTCCTGTTGGTAAACGACGAGAAGGATTCGGCGGAGGAGACGATCGCACTGCTTCGCGAACTTGGAGCAGGGCATATTGAATACGTACCGTATTATCCGGAGACCGACCAGGTCGAACAGCTTTCCGCGGCCATTACTCCCGGGGAGAGCCAATACGTCCCGCCGTTCGTCCGCCGGGTCGTCGATATCGGCGAGCGTGTCGTAGATGTCAGCACGATGGTGGATATGCTGACCCAACTTGGTATATTACACGGCGAAACCAGGGAGATTCTGCTGGATTACACCCATCAGATCATCACCCGCAGCCAGGGCTTGCAAGTCGCCATGCAGGGGCTGATCAACACGAAAAACCTGCTGCAGCTCACCCTGGACATGGTCCAGGACGGGGTGATCGCCTTTGACAACGCCGGCAGGATTACGCTGTTCAATCCGGCGGCAGAGACGATCTTTGCCTGCTCGAATGAACAGGCCAGAGAGTTTACGGTTGACGAGCTGCTTCTCCGGGAAGGAGTGGAGTTGGAGTCCGTGCAAGACTCGCTCGTCACCATCAGGAAACAAAAGATCTGGGTGAACAAGCAGGTCATCAAGAGCGACGGCCACATCATCGGCGGTGTGCTCACCCTGAAGGCTGCGAAAAAGGTCGAAGAGTTAGAGCTGAAATTGCGGATCCAGTCCAAGGGACATGAGGCAAGATACACGTTTTCCGATCTCATCAGCAAGTGCGAGTCGATGAAAAAACTGGCTCGCCGCGCCGAAAAGATGGCCATGAGCGATTTAAGCGTATTGATCCTGGGCGAGAGCGGAACGGGCAAGGAGCTGTTTGCCCACGCCATCCATCAGGCCTCTCCAAGAGCCGCATACCCCTTTGTCGCAGTCAACTGCGGTGCGCTGCCCGACAACCTGCTCGAGAGCGAGTTGTTCGGGTACGAAGACGGGGCGTTCACCGGAGCAAAAAAAGGCGGAAAACCCGGGCTGTTTGAGCAGGCCCACAAAGGTACGATCTTTCTCGATGAAATCGGCGATATTTCCGTCAGCATGCAAAGCCGGCTGCTGCGAGTGCTGCAGCAGAAGGAAGTGCTGAAGGTGGGGGGAACGAGACTGCTGCCCGTCGATGTCAGAATTATCGCAGCTACCAATCGGGATTTGCGCAGCCTGGTTGCCGAGGGGAAATTTCGCGACGATTTGTTTTACCGTCTGAAGGTGCTGCAGTTGGAGGTGCCCCCACTGAGGGAGCGGAGGGAAGACATCTTGTTACTCGCCAGCCATTTTTTGCAGAGAAGAGACACCCGCTTGAATCTTGGCAAAGAGATACAAGAAGCCTTGCTGCGCTACCACTGGCCCGGAAATGTCCGAGAGCTGGAAAATGCTATGGAGTACCTGGCATTTATGAATGAAGGGAGTTTGACCTTAGAAGACATTTCCGCCATTCTGGAGGCGCCCCGTTCGCCCCAAGTCGGACAGGATCAGGCTGAGGAGATGGTTGAACGGCCTTTGTTCAGAGGTGAAGTGAATCCGGAACATTTTATTCTGAACCTCATGTACCAGGCCCGGCTGCAGGGAGGGAACACCGGCAGAAGGGCGATCGTGGCGGTTGCCAAAAAGCGGGGTTTGGCTCTGTCGGAAAATGAAGTGAGAAAAACAATCGAGCAATTGCGGCAAGCAGGACTGATCGAAGTAATGACGGGGCGCGCCGGATGCAGATTGACGGAAAAAGGGTACCGTTACATTCAAAATGGGATAGGGTAATGGGATGAATGGGGTATTTACACCCCGTTTATCCCATTTTTTCGACTTATTTCGGGACAAATGGCTTATTTTTCGCTGATAGATTTGGCATCAAACTTGCAAGAAGATGGAAGAGATGATTTGTTCATCAATCAACAGAGGGAACAGCGGAGGGGGAGATTTTTATTTATTGATAAACTTTTTTGATAGCTTGAGTGGATAAGGATGTGGATGAGATGCAGGAGGAAACCCTTGTTGCGCTGATAAGTGATTTAATCCGGATGGAGAATACCCATCCTGCAGCCATAAACAAATCGGCTGAATATTGTGCCAACTGGTTGAGCCAACGCGGAGTGCAAGCCCAATTGCGGGAAAATCGAGGATTAAAGATGGTTGTGGCCAGCTGCAGCCCTGCTGTGAGACCGCGAGCCAGCGTCATTTTAAACGGGCACCTCGATGTGGTCCCGGGCAGCCCTGCTGATTTCGTTCCCCGGCTTGAAGGCGGAAAGCTGTTTGGCCGCGGCAGCTATGACATGCTGGGCGCCGTGGCTGTGATGATGATGCTGACAGCCGAATTGGCAAAAAACCCTCTTGGGATTCAGGTCGTGCTAAAACTGGTGCCCGATGAAGAACAGGGGGGAGAGCTGGGAACCGGGTATCTGGTAGACAACGGCGTGCTGGGTGACTTCGTCATCTGCGGCGAACCGACCAATCTGGGCGTGGCCGTCCAGGCAAAGGGCGTACTGCAGCTTGAGATTGAGTCGACCGGAGAAGCGGCCCACGGCAGCCGCCCTTGGCTGGGGAAAAATGCCATCCTTCAAGCGATGGAAGACTACCGATCGATCGCTTCCCTGGATTTTCTCAAGGCGAGCAGTCCCTATTTTTCCAAGCCTTCCTTTAATCTGGCGAAAATCCAAGGAGGAGGGGCGCTGAACCAGGTTCCGGATTCGTGTGCGTTTCACCTGGATATCCGCTATCTTCCCAACCAAAACCCGGAAGAGCTGGTCGAGCAAGTCCGGCGGGCGGTGCCCAATGCCGCCGTGCGAGTCGTTCAACACGGGGCGCCCGTGCAAACGGATGAACACGACAAGCACGTTCAGCAGCTGCTTCAGGCAGCAGAAGAAGTGACAAAAACGAAGGTCAGGGTGTTTGGCCAGGATGGTTCGGCCGATACGCGCTTTTACGCGAAGCACGCGATTCCCGCGGTCGAGTTTGGGCCGGCCGGAGCCAATCACCACGGTCCCGATGAGCATGTAGAGATTGCCTCGCTGATGACCTATCATGCGATCTTGCAGCAATTTATCAAAAGACTCGGCAGAAAGGAAGGATCGGAATGAAACTGAAAAACAAAGTCGTCATCGTAACAGGGGCAGGTTCCGGGAATGGACGAGCCATCGCCCTGCGGTATTTTGAAGAGGGAGCGACTGTTGTCGTAGCGGATATCAATGAAGCAGGCGCACATGAGACGATTTCTCTTGCCCCGGAGGGCAGCAAAGCGATGGTCGTCAAAGTGGACGTAACGGATAAGGCAGACGTGGAAAAGATGGTGGCACAGACGATCAAGGAGTTCGGCAAGATCGACATCCTCGTCAACAATGCCGGCATCGTCGGTTTTACTCCGTTTTTGGAGCTTTCGGAGGAAGAGTGGGATCGGGTTCACAACGTGAATCTAAAAGCTCCCTTTTTATGCACACAGGCAGTAGCCAAGGAGATGATCAAGGCGGGATCTGGCGGGCGCATCGTCAATATTACCTCGGTCGAAGCGCATCGCGTCGTCTCCAGCAGCGGTCACTGCCAGCCGCACTACAATTCTTCCAAAGGCGGGCTGCACATGCTGACCAAAGCGACCGCGCTTGAACTGTCCGCTTACGGGATCACGGTCAACTGCGTTGCCCCTGGCGTCGTGCAAACACCGTTTACCGAAAAAGGGCTGTCCAACCCGGCGGTCAAACAGTGGATTTTGGAACGCGTGCCAGCCGGCCGGGTGGGCCAACCGCAGGACGTCGCCAATGCCGTTGTCTTCCTTTCGTTGGATGAATCGGAGTACATTACGGGAAGCACACTGGTCGTGGACGGCGGCTGGACGATTTACTGACCGACGAAGGCACAGAATGGGGGGAAAGAGATGGGCAAATTGGAATTAGAGCAACTGGAACAACTGGTGAAAAGCGGGGATATTCAGACGGTTACCGTGGCCGGAGTCGATATGCAGGGCAAGCTGTTCGGAAAAAAGGTGCCGGCCGGGCACTTCCTGGAGGATGCCAAGGACGGGATTCATACCTGCGCAATCAATTTCATCTGGGACGTGAGTTTGAAATTTGCAGAGAATTACTCGTTTTGCAACTTTGAAACCGGCCTGCACGATATGAAGGTGGTGCCGGATCTCTCCACCCTCAGGACCTACCCGTGGATTGACAAGACGGCGCTCGTCCTGGGAGATATCTACAACAAGGATGGCTCTGAGGTCTCCATCGCCCCGCGGAATATGCTAAAGAAGCAATTGGCCAAGGCAAACCGTATGGGATATACGGCGTACGCCGCCTCCGAGATGGAATTCTACATCTTTAAGGAGACCTCCGAATCGGCTCGAGAAAAGAATTTTGCCAATCTGAAGCCGCTGTTTTCCTATCCGATCGACTACTCGATCTACCGCTTGAACGTAGACGACTGGTTCCTGAGTCAGTTGTCTCGCTACCTGGAAGAGGCAGGCGTGCCGCTGGAAGCGATCAAAGGGGAGTGGGGCAACGGCCAGGTAGAGCTTAACGTGAAGTATGCGGAAGCGCTGGAAATGGCTGACCGGACTGCGATCTACAAGAACGGGATCAAGGAGATCGCCGCGCTTAACGACCTGATGGTGACGTTTATGGCCAAACACGACACCAATGATTCCGGCAGCAGCGGACATACGCATATCAGCCTGTGGGACGAAAGCGGCGCCAACGTGTTTTACGACCCCGACCAGAAGTACGGACTCTCCGAGACAGGACGCCATTTCCTGGGCGGCATGATGGCCTTGGCGCCGGAATTCATGCTCTTCTACGCGCCGTACATCAACTCGTACAAGCGCTTGGCCAATACGGGCGGAGCTCCCAATACGCTGACCTGGGGCGAGGACAATCGTACGGTCTCCTTCCGCGTGGACGGAAAGGGAAAAGCCTGCCGCATAGAAAACCGCATCCCTGGCGCCGATGTCAACCACTACCTGGTGCTGGCGGCGTGCCTGGCTTCCGGATTGTACGGGATCGAGAATCGGATCGAGATCGGCGAGCCGACGCGGGGAGATGCCTCGAATACGCCGGGCGTGCAAAGGCTGCCGGGCAATTTGGCGGAAGCGATCGCCCTCTTGGAAAAGAGCGAGATCGCCCGCACCCTGCTCGGAGAAGAGGTCGTCGAGCACTATCTGACGGCCGCCAGGAATGAATTGAACGATTACTTCTTTGAGGTGACGGATTGGGAGCGGAAAAAGTACTTTGAATTCATTTAAGGAAGAGTGAGGAGGGAAACGAGAAGCGTATGCAGCCGATTCAATTGGACGATTGGAATTTTATGTGGATCAACGGAGAACAGGTGCGCCTGCCGGAGTCGACCGATGTGATCAACCCGGCAACCGGTCAGGCTGTCGGACAAGTTCCCAGGGGCGGGGAGGAGATCACCCGCCGGGCGATCGACGCGGCTTCTCAGGCGTTTCCGGCTTGGTCCAAACTGACCCCGATGCAGCGGGCCGGCTACTTGCACGATTGGGCCGACCGCGTGCTTGCCGACCGTGAGAATCTGGCGCTGCTGCTGTCGGTGGAGCAGGGAAAACCGCTGGATGAGGCGAGAGGAGAAATCGAAGGCGTAGCTGTATTCATCCGCTGGAACGCCGAGGAAGGAAAACGGGCTACGGGAGAGATCATCCCGGCTGTTCGCCCGGATCAGCGCCTCTTGGTATTTCGCCAAGCGGTCGGTGTTGTCGGGCTGATCACCCCGGCCAATTTTCCTGCCGCCATTTTGGCCACCAAAGCGGCTCCCGCTCTCGCTGCGGGCTGCACCTTTGTGCTGAAGCCAGCCGAGCAGACGCCGATGATCGCCATCGCCCTGATGCAGCACTTGATGGAGACCAACCTGCCGGCAGGTGTCGCCAATTTGGTGACCGGGGATGCAGATGCGATTGGCCGTACGCTGTCAGCCGATCCGCGGGTGCGGAAAATCTCGTTTACCGGCTCGACAGAAGTCGGCAAAATCCTGATGCGCCAAGCAGCCGACAATGTGAAGCGGCTGACGCTGGAACTGGGTGGAAACGCACCAGTGATCGTCTTCCCCGACGCGGATTTGGATAAAGCGGTCGATGCGATTATGGCCAACAAGTTTGAAAACTGCGGACAAGTCTGCAACGGGATCAACCGCATCTACGTCCACGCGGATATCCATCAGGAGCTGGTTGCGAAGCTCGCGGACAAAATCCGGCAGTTGAAGGTGTCCAGCGGAACAGAGCCGGGATGCCAGATCGGCGCGATGATCGATTCGAATTATCTGGCGAAGGTGGAGGCATTGGTCAGCGATGCCGTCGGCAAAGGGGCGAAGCTGATCACCGGGGGGAGCCGCTTGACCGGCGGAAGCTACGGGGGAGGATATTTTTACCAGCCAACCTTGTTGGACGGTGTCACACCGGAGATGGAACTGACGAAAAAGGAAATTTTTGGTCCGGTGGCACCCGTCCAGTCGTTTACGGATGAAGCGGAAGTGTTGAGGCAAAGCAACAATACTTCCTACGGATTGGCTGGCTATGTCTTTACCAGGGATACGGCAAGAATCTTTCGCATGATTGACGGGATGGAGGTAGGGAACCTGGCGATCAACGGCACGTCATTGGCTTATCCGCAAGCCCCGTTTGGCGGGGTCAAGGAAAGCGGAATCGGCAGAGTAGGCGGCCGCCAGGGCCTGGAGGAGTATCTGGAATTGAAATACGTGGCGCTGACACATGAGTGAGGCGCCACGCCTCTTCTGAGGTTTTGTTCGACACGATCAATTGCATAAGGGAGGGTGTTTATGTCAGAAATGTCAGTAAATACAATGGAGGCAGAGCAATCAACAAACCTTGGTTACAAACAAGAGTTAAAACGAACGCTTACTTTTAAAGATTTGGTGGTCTTCGGGCTGATTACCATGCTGCCGATCGCACCGATCGAGGTGTACGGTATGATCGCCCAGGAAAGCTTCGGCATGGTGCCGCTCGTCTACCTTGTCGGGATCGTCGCGATGGTGTTTACGGCCTTGAGCTACAGCAAGATGAGCAAGGAGTTTCCCATTGCCGGCTCGGTGTACTCCTACGTGCAGCGGGGCTTAAATCCGCACGTCGGGTTTGTGTCAGGCTGGCTGATCGCCGTCGACTACATTATGGCGCCCGCTCTTTTGACGGCTTTTTCGGCAATGTGGCTGGCAAGTATTTTTCCGTCTGTTCCTTCTTTTGTGTTTATTTTGCTGTTCATCGGAATTATCACGTTTATTAATGCGAGAGGCATTACGTTAACGGCTCGCGCCAACATTATCTTCCTCTGTCTGGAAATCGCGGTGCTTTTGATCTTTATCGCATGTGCAATCAAATACGTGTTCATCGACGGCCACGGTATGGGCGGCTTCTCACTGGCACCGCTGTTCCAGGCTGACAAGGTGAATCCTCATTTCCTGGCGACTTCCGCGTCGATTGCCGTTCTCGGTTTTCTCGGATTTGACGTAATCAGCACACTCTCGGAAGAAGTGAAAAATCCCGCCAAAACAGTGGGCAGGGCAACAGTCGCTTCATTGATCATCATCGGTCTGATCTTCATGCTCCAGACCTATCTGGCGGCGCTTGCGCATCCCGCCTACGAGGGATTGGATCCGGACATGGCTTTCTTCGATATCGCCCGCGAAGTGGGCGGGGACTTCCTGTACTACCTCTTGATCCTGGTAGGAGCTGCAGCGGTCGGCATCGCCAATGCACTGGCGATCCAATCCGCCATCTCCCGGATTATCTACTCGATGAGCCGCGACAAGCTGCTGCCGTTCGCCGGGGTGCTGGGAAAAATCCATCCGGTTTACAAAACACCGTTCAACGCCACCATCTTCGTCGGCATCGTATCGTTTTTCGTCGCTGTATTCGTTTCGCTGAATACGATCATCCAGTTGATCAATTTTGGAGCCTTGACCTCGTTTATGGTTTTGAACGTCACTGTATTCGTATACTTTTATGCCAAAAAGCGTCAAAGAGGCGCAGCGGGCTTTTTCCACTACGTCCTGCTGCCGCTGATCGGATTTGCCATCATCGCCTACGTCTGGTCCGGGTTTGACCGAATGACGTTCATCGTCGGGTTTACGTGGATGTTGATCGGCGTGATCCTGGGGGCTGTCAAATCCAAGGGATATAAAGAAGTGCCGCCTGTTTTGCGGGATTTGTAAGGAACCAATCAAAATAGGATCGGGAGGAGCGCAAAATGAGACTTGCAACGAAAGTAGCGATCGTGACTGGAGCGGCGCGCGGGATTGGAGAGGCGATTGCCAAGCGGTTTGCGGAAGAGGGAGCGAGAGTCGTCGTAACCGATCTGCGGGAGACGGGAGAGGATACGGCGAAAGCAATCTGCGACACGGGAGGAGAAGCCGTCTTTTTCAAGTGCGATGTCTCGCAAGCGGAAGAGGTCAGAAACCTGATCGCCTTTACGATTGAAAAATATGGAAAACTGGATGTCCTGTGCAACAATGCCGCGGTTAATATACCCGGCTCTGTCGTTGACTTGGAGGAAGAGGTATGGGACCGGACGATGGAGATCAACGTAAAATCCATGTTTTTAACGGGAAAATACGCGATTCCGGAGATGATTAAGGCAGGCGGCGGTTCCATCGTCAACATGGCTTCGGCCAACAGCTTTGTCGCCGAACCGCTGTTATCCGCCTACGTCGCCTCAAAGGGAGCGATCCTGATGCTGACCAAGCAAATGGCCCTGGACTTTGCGCAAAACAACATTCGGGTCAACTGCATCTGCCCTGGTTGGGTGGATACGACCTTTAACGACGCCCATGCCGAACTGTTCGGCGGACGGGAAAAGGTACTGGAGTCCATCCGTGATATCCAACCGATCGGGCGGACGATTCTGCCGCGCGAGATTGCCAATGTTGCGCTTTTTCTCGCATCGGATGAAGCCTCTGCCATGACGGGAAGTGCAGTAGTGCCAGATGGCGGGGTAACTGCTAAGTAAAACTTGGATTGAAATTCATAACATAACAAACATTATGTAACCTAAATAGCAGCTCTAGTTGGGTTGTTTGTTCGTCCTTTCTTAAAAGATCGAGAGAAATATTTTTTATTTCCGTTAACATCACATGCTTAACATACATTCGTTTTCACAGCCCTTTCCGTATATAATGGAATATTATTCAAGTGTCTGTGAAAGGAGCGATCGGGATGCAGATTTTGGTTTTGCATGGAAGCTCGCGGGAAAACGGCAATACGGAACAGCTGACGAACTGCGCCTTGGAGGGAATACCCCATACCAGCATATTCTTGAGGAAGCTGGATATCAGACCGATTGTGGACAAGCGGCATGATCCGGAAGGCTTTGCACCGGTGACAGACGATTATGACAGCGTGATTCAGGCGGTGCTGTCACACGAGATCTTGCTCTTTTCCACCCCTATCTACTGGTACGGAATGTCTGGCGTGATGAAGGATTTTGTCGATCGCTGGTCGCAAAGTCTGCGGGACAAGCGCTTTTCGTTTAAAGAGTCTTTAGCGAACAAGCAAGCCTACGTAATCGCGGCCGGAGGGGACGAACCACGGATCAAGGGATTGCCGCTGATCCAGCAGTTCCAGTACATCTTTTCATTTGTAGGCATGCCGTTTGGCGGATACATCATCGGAGAAGGGAATAGACCGGGTGATATCCTCCGCGACAAACGAGCGGTTGCGGAGGCGCGGCTCTTAAATGAGAAGCTGAAGAAGATTTTATCGGAGTAAATCGTACACCACTACGCAATAAGGTGAATAGCCTAAAGGAGGTGAAGTACGAAGAAGGAGTGGTCCCCATCTTTTACCAACACTACTACCCGTATGTTCCGCTGCCTGTCAACCTGGAACCCCAACCAGGGGCCGGGAACATGAATTTGGTCATCAGTCTGATCGAACAGGGGATAGCCGGTGAGCGGGAAGACGAATTATTCTACGATTACTTGATCAGTGTGGCTCCTACACAACAGGAGAAGCAAGTCATCGCGGGCATACGGGATGATGAAAGGAAGCACCGACGATATTTTCGGCAGCTTTATACACAGTTGACCGGTATGGCTCCGCCCGCTGCTGAAGGGGAAGGGTTCACCCGTCCGTCCAGCTATTTGGAGGGAATTGAACGGGCGCTGATGGGAGAACTGAAGGCGTTTGAAAAATACCGGACCATCTACCTGAACATACCTGCCCCATACAGGGATGTCATTTTCGAAATCATGACGGATGAATTAAAGCACGCCAGTTACTACAACTGGTTATATGCAAAAAACAAGGCATAAAATAAGCTTGAGCGCCTGTATTGTCAGGTGCTTTTTTTCGTTCAAAAATAAAATTCAAAAAATTCCAATTATATCAAAAGGATTTTTGCCGAACCAGTGAGAAGATATTCGTTGTCAAACATTTTTCCGGGCGGCCAAGCATACAATCTTACCAAAATTTTGCCTGTCTCTGGCAAAGGAAGTGATACATCAGCATACAGTGCTTGTCTTTGTTGGTCACAAAAAAAGAAAAATGAGGAGGATTGCGTAATGTGAGCTCTACCAAACCGCAACAAATTCGACTGATCCGAAACCTGTCCGTCTGGGACGCCATTGTCATGTCGGCCGCATTCATGGGGCCAGCCGTATCGATGTATTTCAATACGACGTACGCCGCCGGATTTGCCGGAGCAGCCATGCCGTTTGCCTTTCTGGTATCGCTGTTTGCAGCCTTAATCCTGGCCAATACGATCGGGGAATTCAGCAAAATCGCCCCGAGCGCCGGCGCGTTTTACACGTTTTCGGTAAAGGGATTCGGTCCGCGTACCGGGTTTATAACCGGCTGGTTGATGTTTTTGGGATACAGTGTGTTGGAGCCTGCCGAGTTGGCTCTCATCGGCATAACGGTGAGCGATCTGCTCCATTCTTACCTGAACCTGAATATCCATTGGCTGATTATCTCGCTTCTCGCCTGGGCTTTGGTCCTGTACGTCTCGTACATCGGGGCCAAGCAATCGATGAAAGTAAGTCTTTACCTGTTTTTGGCAGAAGTCCTGGTCATGGTCGTGCTTTGCATCATCGTGATGGCCAAGGGCGGTTTTAACGGCATTCATTTTACCGTGTTTAATCCCTCGCTCAGCCCTGCCGGATTTTCCGGCATTGCGCTTGGCATGATCTACGGGATGCTTTCCTTTGTCGGCTTTGAGTCGGCGACCACGCTGGCCGAAGAGGTTCGCAATCCGCGCAAGGACGTGTACCGGGCCTTGATGGGCTCCACGCTGTTAGTCGGGTTGATCTACCTCTTTTCCACCTTTACGCTGGTGAACGGCTTTGGCTTGGACAATATGGCACAGCTTGCATCCGACGTATCCCCGTTTGTCACGATTGCCACAAATTTTGGCGGTCCCATCTTCGTACTGTTGATCGCCTTGGCGGGCATCAGCAGCATCTTGGCCGTCTCCATCAATGTGCATAATGCGATTGCACGCGTCGTCTACGTGATGGGGCGGGAGAAGATTATTTCGGCCGCTCTCGCGAAGGTTCACCCCAAATACCACACTCCTGTCAATGCAGTATTGGCCCAAGGAATCCTTTCGCTCGTCCTGATGCTGATCATGGGAATGGCAGTAGGGCCTTCCAACACCTACGGGTACTTGGGAGCGCTGCTGACGCTCGGCATCATCCCGGTATACATGCTGGCGGCGTTTGGATTTGTACGTTACCAAAAGCGGCAAGGGAACTTGCGGCAGCATCCGATCAGGTACGGCTTTTTGCCGATTTTCGCCGCTTTGATCATGCTCGTTCCCCTGATCGGCTCGCTGTATCCTGTTCCACCTGCGCCGTACAGCTATTTGCCCTATATCGTTCTGATTTACCTGGCTGCCGGCTACTTCGTCATCAGGCGATTGGCCCAGGATCCCAGGAGGCTGGAGCAGGTTGGCATGATCTTGTCCGAAGCGGACCAAGGAGCTGAGGAATCTGTATGAACGAACAAAGTGTAAACCAGCTGCTGGAAGACGCCTTATCGGAGGCAAGAAGGTTGGGGATTTCCATCTCCGCGGCTGTGGTTGACTCCGCTGGCCATCTGCTCGGTTTTAAGAGACATGCCGATGCCGAAATCGTCAGTATCACGCTTGCCCAGGACAAGGCCTTCACGGCGCTGGTCAATCGGATGGCGACAGACGAACTCGGCATGCTGTGCCAGCCAGGGGCGGAATTATACGGCCTGCAGCACAATCTCGGCGGGCGGATGGTGATCTTTGGCGGGGGGGTGCCGATCCGCGATCAACAGAATCAACTGATCGGAGCGATCGGCGTCAGCGGAGGAACAACCGAGCAGGACATCTACTGTGCCCGATATGCGATCGACAACATGGCTGAAAACAGGGAGTTTATTCCCAATACCAAAAAGGAGAGATGAATACTCCCGCCACTTACCATCGCTGAGGCTCTGGTTGAAGTGGGGGTTTCTGGTGTATCAATCGCAAATTACCGAATGTGTAACACCAGTGGAGTTGACACGTTGACGGACTGAGTACCGTCCAACCCCTCTATCCCATGAGCCGAAGCGGTTGGGACTACTTTTCGCAGGATATTGGCTGCACCGTTCACATCGGCATTGACCAAGCCTTTCCCACTCTTATATAAGCCGCGTTTGATCCTTTTTCCGGAGAAGCGATGTGTGATTCCTTGTTCATAGGGGGGGAGGGGATCGCGATCCAGAAAATGTCCGATGACGATCGTCCCGATGTTTTGCCGGGCAGCAAGCTGGACAATCCGGTAGCTCGCCTTGTGGAACAGGTCTTTGATTTTGC